>NZ_CAWUOL010000138.1:0-8943 GCF_963923915.1 Nodularia chucula CCY0103
ATCGCATGAACTAGAGTGTATAGGTGATGTCTTTTGTCAATGCGTAAGTCCTAATCTCTTACAAAATAGCGATACATTAGAAAGAGTAGATGATTCAGAAATTACGTTAATAACTCACCGTAGGGGTGAAGATGAAGACATTTAAGCGGGAACAGGTAGGGAATTAGAAGTTAAAATAAGGGTTTCACTCAGGTGCATTTGCATGATGAAAGTAGCCATTACTGGAGCCACAGGATTTGTCGGGAGTCGTTTAGTAGAACGACTACATCAGGAAGGTCATAAAATACTGGTTTTGACTCGTAATACTTCCTCTGCTCAGAGAGTTTTTCCCTCCGGAGCTTTTCCTGATGTAGAAATTGTTGCCTATACGCCTACAATATCTGGTGCTTGGCAAGATAGTATTGCTGGTTGTGATGCTGTAGTTAATTTGGCTGGGGAACCCATTGCAGATGAACGCTGGACAGCAGAACATAAGGAAAAAATCCTCAAGAGTCGCCAGTTGGGTACAGAAAAAATAGTGGAAGCGATCGCCAAAGCTAATCCTCAACCCTCTGTGTTAGTCAATGCTTCGGCTATTGGTTACTATGGTACGAGCGAAACGGCTACCTTTAATGAAACGAGTTCATCTGGTGATGATTTTCTGGCTCAAGTCTGTCAAAGCTGGGAAGCAGAAGCACAACGAGTTAAAGAAGATGGTGTGCGCTTAGTAATTTTACGTTTGGGCGTTGTTCTGGGTAATGGTGGTGCTTTGGGGAAAATGATTACACCTTTCAAACTTTTTGCAGGTGGTCCCCTGGGTACTGGTCGCCAGTGGTTATCATGGATTCACTTAGATGATTTAGTCAACATGATTTTGGCGGCTATAACTCAAGCAGCAATGGAAGGAGTATATAATGCTACTGCTCCCCATCCTGTGCGGATGGCAGATTTAAGCCGCACTTTGGGAGAAGTCATGCAGCGCCCCTCATGGTTACCTGTTCCTGGGTTTGCGCTGGAAGTTCTTTTAGGTGATGGGGCGATGGTAGTTTTAAAGGGTCAGCAAGTCATCCCTCAACGGACTTTAGGGGCTGGGTTTGAGTACCAATACCCTGATTTAAAACCGGCATTGTCACAAATACTTCAGTCAGCTTGAAATTTGCGAGAAACCCAACTGACTAAGCCACTGAGAAGCGCGCCACCCATGAGGATACCAATGGCGGGGTTAAACAAAGGTTGCCAAAGTTGATGCCATAAGTCTAAACCTAAGTTTACTCCGGCAGCATCTCCAATGGCGGCGATCGCCAACCAGCCAAAGCCAAATAAAACTAAGAATACATCAGCGACTAGAACTAGGTTTAGCCAGTTTAATAATTTTTCTTTCATTAGGAGATTGGGAGATTGGGGACTAGTTAAGGGTTATAGAGAGGGGTAGAGGGGGAATAAATGGAAATGGAGTTGTACCAAAACTTTTTTCCCCGCTTCCATACTCTCCCTCTGCTTTTATCCCTGAGACTGGATTACTCAGATAGCCAGGTTTTGACTTTTTGCAAACTTTGCCAATCTGGTTTACGACTTAAACCATCAGCAATGCTATCTTTAATTTCCTTGTCCCATTCTTCATTGACAAAAATCAACTGTTTGGCTACGTCGATATGTTGTCTTAATCCTTTTTCACCTATTTCCAACATTGACATGGCCAAGTTAATTCTGGCTTGTGGGTCTTGGGGGTTTAACTTTACCGCCCTCCGTGCCGCTTTCGCAGCCAATTTCGGTTTATTGTCTAGCAAATACAACCAAGATAAACAAATCCACGCTGAACTTATTTCTGGGGAGCGATCGCATACTTCTTTAAATACTGGGATTAAAGTTTCTGCTGCTTCACCAGCTTTATAGCGTTCCAAACCTGTATCAAACAGGAATTCAACTGTTTGAGCCATAGCAAATCAGTTAATACTTATATAATCAGGAGTTATTAGTCAGTAGTCAACAATGAGCTGCAACTGACCACTGATCATCTTACACTCCAAAGGACTTGCCGCAACCACAGGTTTGAGATGCATTGGGGTTAGTGAATTGGAAACCACCGCCAATCATGGCATCGCTGTAATCGAGCATTAAACCATAGAGATATAATAAACTCTTACCATCACAAACGATTTTGAAGCCGTCGTAATCGAAAACTTCATCCTGAGGGGTGATCTTACTAGTATCCTCAAAATCCATCATATAAGACATCCCTGAACAACCGCCTTGACGGACTCCTACTCGTAGGCACAATTCTTTACCTTGCTTTTCCTGCAAGGATTTTACTTGGCGTAAAGCTGATTCGCTCAGTAGGATTCCACGTTGTTGAGACTGAGTGGCTTGTGTCATGTTAACGTTTCAACTCCTTTAATTAGTGTAACGATTAAGCTATATAGGTTGTGATGATATCAGTGTCAACCTGGGGTTTTTGTTTTCATTCTAACTATCTTCCGGTGATTCGTTACCAAATTATCAATACTGATTCCCCAGAAGATACTACTTTTTATTCTAGAATTGAGAAATTGGGTATGTTTAGATATTTGGTATTTTTAGAGTTTTAGCCTTGTGGCAAGCACCAGTTGCAACGACTCTTCAGATGTAGCCAGGAAGATTTTACCCAAGGCTAGTTATTTCCATAGTCTACTGCTAAATTGCTTATTTTTGCTGAATCTACTTTATGACAAGTTTTAATCGCTCTACCAGTCGTCGGTTGAAAAAATTAACTCAAATTCCTTCTGTATGGGAGGGCGATCGCCGTCCAATGTCATCACCCCCAGGTTTCGATTCAGACTCAGATGCTAAAGGTGAATGTATTTTGTGGGTAGATGGTTCACAGGGTGTTGTCCGAGGAATGGACGTGGTATCCCCGGAAACAGGCCCAGAAGCAATTGTTCGGACTTTAATGCAGGCGATGGAGCATCCCCAAAGCCCTAGTAAACCTGCAAGACCCCAAAAGATTGTCGTCAAAGACCGAGAAATCCAATTTTACCTGCGCGGTGTCCTGCAAGATTTAGATATTACTATTGATTACGTTTCCGAATTGCCCTTAATTGACGAACTGTTTCGTGGGTTTACGGAAATCATGGATAACCAAGTTCCCAGTTTACCTGCCCAATATGCACAAGCTTTGTTTGATAAAGCCCTGACTATTTGGCAGCAAGCCCCTTGGGAATTTTTAGAAGAACAACAAATCTTGGCCATCGAGATTAATAATGGCGATGTTGGTACACTCTACACCTCAGTTATGGGGATGTTAGGCGTAGAGTATGGCATTCTATTTTATCGTTCAGAAGCATCGCTCAAGCAGTTCCGAGCCGCAGTTTTAGAGGGTAATGAATCCCAAGAACATTTAGAAGAAGCTTTCTTAAAACAAGATTGTCTGTTTCTCACTTTTGAAACTGAAGATGATACGGACGAAGATGAGGATGAGGATTTAGCAGATTTACCCACATCAGACATTGAGCCAAGTTTTGGCAATATCCACCCACTGGAAGGATTACGGTCTGTTTTATATGAAGAAGAAGCACTGACCGTATTTGTGGCTTTGGAGAGCTTGAGCCGTTTTATGCGGGATTATCATCGCCAACTAGAGAATGAGAATTTTCCTAGTTTAAGCAAGCGCTATCGCATTTCTCCACCCAACTCTGACTCAGAATCAAGGCAATCTCTCTCTGTTACTGTCTCTACTCTGCCGGATTTGGCAGCAGAATTAGAGGAAATGGCAGGTTTTGAGATGGAAGAGGATGACTTGGAAGATTTTCCCCCTTTGCGAGATGACTTGATTCCAGACGATTCTTTTCTCAGTTTGGGAGTTATTTCTTGGGAAATGCTAGAGTCTTTGCGAGAAGTAGTTAAAACTCATCAATCTGGTGAAATTCCACAAGTAGGTGACGGATTACCAGTGATTTTAATTCAAACTTCCCGCCCCAAGGCTAAAACTGTGATTGAAAATATTGCCGCAGCTGGGGGATTGAAAGCCATTTGTTTTAATCCTGGTGCAGATCCTTTTGATGGCGATCGCTATGACTTGGGTTTATTGCAAACTGAGAATAATGAATTGTTCTTGTTTGGCGAATTTTTAGATGATGATCTCACCCATAGAGAAGCCCGCAAAAAATGGAATCAGCGATGTAAAAATACCCAGGGTTACTGCGGTTTGATTATTGCCAAAGGGTTAACAGGAGCTTCCCGTGGGAATCCCCAATTGCGAGATATGATGGCTTTGTTTGAAGTGCGATCGCTTTCGCCTAAAGTCTTAGGTCTTGGCACTCTCCAACTCATGCCAGAATTTGAAATCCCCTAATTCCCACAGATAAATATCAATCTCACCCAAATGTCCACACCCAAATGTCCACACTCTGTGATTTATCTGTGGCTTGTGTTGACGAGTTAGTTAGATATCCTGAGTTAAGTTTCAAGTTTTAGGTCAATGGTAAAGGCTTCCCCAATGCTCTCCCACTCTGGGGTAATATCATTGGCCACCTGATTATAGTTTGATTAATTGCGTATATTCCCTTCTCAGGGAACTTATGCACAAACAAGCTGCGTCCTATTTTACAGGAAATGTCATCGTATATTTCCACTTCTCCAAGTGTTTATATAAGCAAATTTTTAGGCAATTGGTGAATTTGAACTGAAAACTAAAACGAGAAAATCCCATGTCATCTTTCACCAAAGCATATCCCTAAGTAAAAAAAATCTCAGACAAATTTCAAAAATGTCAGGATCGTACTAAACAGCACTCGAAAACTATTAAAGAAATTCTTACCTTGTGAGTCAATAAGCACCAGAGTTCCTAATTCCTTGGTCATTGGCTTGCTAGAAATGAATCTTTATCACAGTGGATAGATGAAAAAAACACTTTCATCTTGAAAAATATCACTTGTTAGTAAATACTTGCAGGTGATGATTCTCCATAAAACAGATGTAGACACATGAATGCAGGTCTAGCTAATAGAATCCTGTGGAATTGTTGTACGTGTTGTTTTTCAGAATCTTTGCTTACCTTTATTGGTAGAAAATCTTAGATTCCGTTGATCAAGAATAATTTAGCGAAATGATTTCGTCAAGAGTAAGTATCTCAAATGTATTGAGGAAATTAACTTGTCAGCCTTTGATAAACACCTTGCAGGGTTAAATTTTTTTTTGCCTAAGAGGCTAGGATATCTCATCTGTCACAATAGTAATTGTAGTTTCATATTTTACTGGGACGCAATCCATACATTTGACCAAGATAACTTTTTTAGTGTCAGTGACATTTCTTGTTTATTGACACAAACTCTGATAATCTTATCGTCTTCATCTTGATTTAATCTTTCCTTTCCACATTGTTAACACACAGCAAACAACATGGTAATGACTAATAAAAAATGGGCCGTAAAACGTATAACTGTGAATTTGGCAACACAGGAAGCAGAAAAACTAGAAAGATATTGTCAACAAACGGGTAGACCTGCAACAGATGTAATTCGGGAACTCATTAGAGGGCTACCTGTATCAAATGATAGCAATGAATCTAACAATTAGGGATCATAACTGTTCGCTAATTTTTAGGATTCGTTATGCCTATAGCCCCCGTTATTGATGCGGGGGACGGAAACAAATGATCAAGACTAGACAAAATTTATTTGCTGGGTAGCTTTGACTATCGCCATCTGCGAAATCAAACCATTCAATTTAACCGCAGAGGTTTGAACTGGCTTTTTTTACCACAAGTTGATAGTTTTTTGCATCACAGTCATGGGAAATATTAAGTTTTGGTTCAGGAGGTATTTTTTTATTGCCAGATTACCAATTCTCACTACTGTTATTTTATCAATTTGAACAGCATTTGGAGGTGGAAAATCTGAATTGAGAATAAATAACCAACACCCCAGAAAATTTTTAAAGCACTTTTGCTTACCCAGTATAAATACATGGAAACTCTAACTTAACACATAGTGAACTTGAAAAATAGCCAATTCCGACACCAACACAGTTACAATCTGTAAAGAAACTGAAAAGGTAAGATGGAATAATGCGTGTTGCAATTGTGGGTGCGGGACTGGCTGGGCTAGCAACCGCAGTAGATTTGGCTGATGCTGGTTATGAAGTCCAGATTTTTGAGTCCCGCCCATTTGTTGGTGGTAAAGTCAGTAGTTGGGTAGATGATGATGGCAACCATATTGAAATGGGCTTGCACGTATTCTTTGGTTGTTACTACCAACTATTTGAGTTAATGGAAAAAGTGGGGGCGTTGTCAAATTTACGCCTAAAAGAACATACCCACACTTTTATTAACAAAGGGGGGCGCACTGGTACTTTAGATTTTCGCTTTTTTACTGGTGCGCCTTTCAATGGTTTAAAGGCATTTTTTACGACTTCTCAACTATCATTACAGGATAAGCTACAAAATGCGATCGCCTTGGGTACTAGCCCTATAGTTCGGGGGTTGGTAGACTTCGATGGGGCGATGAAAACTATCCGCAAGTTAGATAAAGTTAGCTTTGCGGAATGGTTCCGCAGTCATGGCGGTAGTGAAGGTAGCATTAAACGGATGTGGAATCCCATTGCTTATGCTTTGGGATTTATTGATTGTGATCATATTTCTGCCCGTTGTATGTTGACAATCTTCCAGTTTTTTGCTGCTAAAACCGAAGCCTCAATTATGCGGATGCTGGAAGGTTCGCCAGATGAGTATTTGCACAAACCTATACTCAAATATTTAGAAGCTAGAGGGACTCAAATTCATACCCGTCGCCAAGTCCGGGAAATTCAATTTACTGAATCTGAGGGAAAAACTCACGTCACGGGGATAGCAGTGGCCGAAGGTGATTCCACAGAAATTATTCAGGCTGATGCTTATGTTTTTGCCTGTGATGTTCCCGGTATTCAGCGCATATTACCCGCAGAGTGGCGTAAATGGCCAGAATTTGATAATATTTATCAATTAGATGCGGTTCCAGTGGCAACAGTGCAGTTGCGATTTGATGGCTGGGTAACAGAACTTCAAGATGAAGAACAACGCAAACAGCTAAATCATGCGGCGGGCATAGATAATTTGCTCTATACTGCTGATGCCGACTTTTCTTGCTTTGCTGATTTGGCTTTGGCTAGTCCTAGTGATTATTATCGCCCCGGAGAAGGGTCGTTGTTACAGCTGGTATTGACACCGGGAGATCCTTTTATTAAACAAAGTAATGAGGCGATCGCCGAACACGTCCTCAAGCAAGTTCATGAACTGTTCCCCTCATCACGAGAACTAAATATGACTTGGTATAGCGTTGTGAAACTGGCGAAATCTCTCTACCGGGAAGCACCAGGAATGGACCCTTACCGTCCTAACCAAAAAACCCCAGTGCATAATTTCTTTTTAGCAGGTAGTTATACCCAGCAAGATTACATCGACAGTATGGAAGGAGCAACTATTTCTGGAAGACGTGCAGCAAAAGTGATTTTAGATACGCACAAAATAAAGAAATAACCAACCGCACCATGCACACAGGAAGCAGAGGAAGAACAGAAAATGGCACAGTGGTTAGAGCATAGTGTGCAAATTGAAGTAGAAGCTCCCATAGATTTAGTATGGGGTCTATGGTCTGATTTAGAGCAAATGCCCCGTTGGATGAAGTGGATTGATTCTGTGAAAATTTCCCCCGAGAATCCAGATATATCTTTATGGAAACTTAACACTAATGGTCTGGAATTTAAATGGCAATCCCGGATGCTAAAAGTGATCAACCAACAAATTATTCAATGGGAATCAGTCGATGGTTTGCCGAATCAGGGAGCAATTCGCTTTTACGATCGCCACGGTAGCAGTATTGTTAAAATGACCGTTTCCTATGCTATCCCTGGGATTATTGGCAAAATTATGGATAATTTGTTTTTGGGTCGGGTAGTTGAGTCTACTATTCAAGCTGACTTGGAAAGGTTTAAAGAATATGCTTTGAATATCCAGTCTAATAGCTAAAACATTTGTCTCACTACCCTCAGAAATTTAAACTATGCGGCGTTACACACTGTTGGTTCTGGTAGTGGTGCATCGCCCGTAGCTTCATAAGCAATCATCAGAGATTCTAAAGCTTCAACGCCATTGGCTACTGCTAATTGGTAAGTATCCCCATGAGTTCGCCATTCTTGTCCGGGAAAATCCGGGAATCCTACCAAGAAGCAATTATCTAACTCTGACCATTGAATCACCATTTGGTATTTGAGATTATTCATTTTGTTTTTTCCCTTCGACTTTCTCAATTGCTTGTTTTACTATCTAAGCCCCAGCAATACCCGTTTCTACGTCTAAAGATATAAGTTTGTTTAATTTTGAGATATTAATGAAATATTAATGAGATATTAATGAGATATTAAATGGAAAAATTCACTCAAACAGAAACTTATGGCAACCGAGCAAGAGCTTCAATCTCTTTTTAATTCCTTAGATCGCGACCAAGACGGCAAAGTGTCCCTTAATGAGTTTTTTTTAAGTCCTGGCTTAACTGCAATCATCTCATCCGAAACAAATACCAATAGCCCCCAGGAGTTACTAGTACAGTATGATTCAGACGAAGACGGTAGTATTACCTTTGAAGAGTTAAAGAAAGCAGTTGAGAAAGCAAATAATTTAACCTAGTACAGGTCGGCGGAAATAAACCTACCATTTAAAACAGCCAGAAAGCCTAAAATTAAAGTATTGAGTGACTTTTGATTTTTGAATGAGTAACTTCCGCCTTGCGGTACTAGCATTCAAAAAACCCAATACCCAAAATCCCTCTCTAGCCCACGCTTTGAGGGATTTACAATTTTTAGGTCATTGGTGACTCACTAGGGAATTTCAGTAATAAAATAGTCTAGTGTATGATTGCCATTTTTGTGTTATAATAGCGCCCTTTTCCCTTTTTTCCTAGTTGGGGTTTGCTGAAAAAGTCGAGAAAAAGTTGAGGAGAATTGAGTAGGTAATCAGGC
>NZ_CAWUOL010000139.1:0-8784 GCF_963923915.1 Nodularia chucula CCY0103
CAATCCTCTCCTAGAATCCCACTGTCAATAGGGTTTGAGACGCGCTAACCCTGAAGATACTGACCGCGCAGAAGCATTGATTCAGTTAGCTGAAATTCGCCAAGTTGATTTAGAAGTGCTGATGAATGAGTTCTTACGATAAATCACTTAAACACTGTCCTATATTATTGCATCCTATCGATTGTGCGGTATTGAATCGCTTCAGCTATATGATGGGCTTTTAATTCATCTTCCCCTGCTAAATCTGCAATAGTCCGCCCAACTTTGAGAATGCGATCGCTCGCCCTTGCAGATAGCCCTAATTTTCTAATTGCTGCTTCTAATAAATTGCGGCTAGTATCATCTAACTTGCACCATTTCTGAAGATGATGGCTTTGCATTTGAGCATTGCAACGCAGATTTGGTTCTCCTTGAAAACGTTTAACGGCGCGATCACGTGCCTTTGTAACTCTCTCTAAAACTGAAGTGGAAGCTTCTCCTGTGGGTTGTTGGGTGATTTCCTCTGGTTTTAAACGATTGACTGCAACTTGTAAATCAATCCGATCCATCAAAGGCCCTGAAAGCTTCGCCCAATAATTCTCCCGTTGTCTGGGTGAACAGGTGCATGGTTGAATAGTATCGCCATAGTAACCGCAAGGACAGGGATTTGTGCTGGCGACTAAGGTAAACTGCGCTGGAAACATTACAGATTGTCTGGTGCGGGAAATGGTCACATAACCATCTTCTAAAGGTTGGCGGAGAAATTCTAAAACATCGCGTTTAAACTCGGTTAACTCATCGAGAAAAAGAATACCTTGATGGGATAAAGATATCTCCCCAGGACGGGGAAAGCTACCACCACCAACTAGAGAAGGGCCTGATGCAGAATGGTGAGGACTGCGAAAAGGGCGATCGCGCACCAATGAACCCCGATTTTTCAATAATCCCGCTACCGAATGAATCCGAGTTACTTCTAAAGATTCCGCAAACTCCAAAGGAGGTAAAATCCCCGGTAAACGTCTGGCTAACATCGTTTTCCCACTACCAGGCGGCCCCACAAAGATTAAATTATGACCGCCAGCAGCCGCAATTTCCAAAGCCCGACGAGCATGAGCCTGTCCCTTAACATCTTTTAAGTCTGCACCAGGATAAGCCGTTTGAGGTAAGGGTTGTGAATTATCTGGCTGTACAGGTTTGTAACGCCCTGGATTATTCAATAAATCCACCACATCAGCAATATTTTTGCAACCATAAACCGCCAATCCTTCTACAACTGAAGCCTCTTGAGCATTATCTACCGGCACGACTAAACCTGCAATCCCCATTTTTTGGGCTGTAGCCGCAATAGGTAAAACCCCAGCCACAGGACGTAAACTACCATCCAGAGAAACTTCACCTAAAAACAGATAATCTCCCAACAAATCAGGGCTAACTTGTTCAGAAGCGGCCAAAATCCCGACACTAATCGGTAAATCGAAACAAGGCCCTTCCTTGCGTAAATCAGCCGGAGTCAGGTTAATCACAATTTTCCGCATAGGGAAAGCAAAACCAGCATTTTTTAAAGTAGCTTTAACTCTCTCCTTCGATTCTTGCACCGCCGAATCTGGAAGACCCAACACCACAATTCCTGGTAATCCCCCTGAAATATCGACCTCAACACCGACTTTCACGGCATCGATACCCACAATAGATGCACTCCAGACTCTAGCAAGCATTTATTTTTACCACTAACCCTTTAAAATCTCTACCAGATGAGTAGCTAAATTGGCATGGGTGAAACCACAGAGACAATTACCTCTCTGCGACTCTGCGCCTCTGCGCGACACAAATCCATATTTCTTTCTTATAGCTAAAATAATAATTCCTAGAGATGCAGGTGAATTATGGTTCAAACCCCCACCAAACCCTTAACCCTAGAAGAATTTCTCCAACAACCGGAAACTAAACCGGCTAGCGAATTTATAGACGGTCAGATTATTCAAAAACCTATGCCCCAAGGAAAACACAGCACCCTTCAAGTGGATCTTGGTGCGGATATCAATCTAACGCTGAAGCCCCAGCATATCGCCCGTGCTTATTCAGAACTACGCTGTACATTTGGGGGTAGATCCATTGTTCCTGACATCGCAGTTTTTACATGGGAACACATCCCCCGCGACGATAACGGTAAAGTATCCAACACCTTCGCCATCGCACCAGACTGGACAATTGAAATCCTTTCCCCTGACCAAAGTCAAACCAAAGTCGTCCGTAACATTCTTCACTGTCTCAACCACGGGACTCAGATGGGCTGGTTGATTGATCCAGAAGAAGAAGTGGTATTTGTGTATTTTGCTAATCGCACCCTTGCAGTTTTTGAACTAGAAAGCGATCGCTTACCTGTCCCACCCTTTGCAGAGTCCTTCAATCTGACTGTGGGTAAACTTTTCAGTTGGTTAACAGAATAGCATAATCGAAAAATAATGCCAGGCGATCGCCTAAAATCTTTAACAGATGATTAGGTAAATCGGCATGAGTGAAACCACAGAGACGATTTTTAGCAAAATTATTCGCCGGGAAATTCCAGTAAACATTGTTTATGAAGATGACCTAGCCTTAGCATTCACAGATATTAACCCCCAAGCCCCAGTTCATATCCTCGTCATTCCCAAAAAACCCATAGTTAAATTAGCTGATGCTGAATCTCAAGACCAAGCTCTTTTAGGACATCTGTTATTAACCGCCCAACGCGTAGCCGCCGAAGCTGGATTAGAAAACGGTTATCGCGTTGTCATCAACAATGGTGCTGATGGCGGTCAAACAGTCTACCATTTACATTTACATATCCTGGGAGGACGGCAACTGGACTGGCCTCCTGGTTGATTAAACCCCAATGAATCGTGTCTTGAGATGCGATTCATAATTAAAACTAATTACTTGCATAAGTAAAAAATTATTAAAATTGCTTTACAAAACAAAACTTATCCTCTAAGGTAGTATTCAAGTAGGCAAGTTTACCTACTTAATTCGTAAACACGAAAAGCAATTATAAAAACATGACCACAACCTTACAACAGCGTCAAAGCGCTAACGTATGGGATCGCTTCTGCGAGTGGATCACCAGCACCGACAACCGCATTTACATCGGTTGGTTCGGCGTTCTCATGATCCCCACCCTACTAGCTGCTACAACTTGCTTCATCATCGCTTTCGTTGCTGCACCCCCAGTAGACATCGATGGTATCCGCGAACCTGTAGCTGGTTCTTTAATCTACGGAAACAACATCATCTCCGGTGCAGTTGTTCCTTCCTCCAACGCTATCGGCTTGCACTTCTACCCCATTTGGGAAGCAGCTTCCTTAGATGAGTGGTTGTACAACGGCGGTCCTTACCAACTGGTAATTTTCCACTTCTTGATCGGTTGCGCTTGCTACCTTGGTCGTCAGTGGGAACTATCTTACCGCTTGGGTATGCGTCCTTGGATCTGTGTAGCTTACTCTGCGCCTTTGGCATCTGCTACAGCAGTATTCTTGATCTACCCAATTGGTCAAGGTTCCTTCTCTGACGGTATGCCTTTGGGTATCTCCGGAACCTTCAACTTCATGATCGTGTTCCAAGCAGAACACAACATCTTGATGCACCCCTTCCATATGTTGGGTGTAGCTGGTGTCTTCGGTGGTTCTTTGTTCTCCGCAATGCACGGTTCCTTGGTGACATCTTCCTTGGTACGTGAAACAACCGAAACTGAATCACTCAACTACGGTTACAAGTTCGGACAAGAAGAAGAAACCTACAACATCGTAGCTGCACACGGTTACTTTGGTCGTTTAATCTTCCAATACGCTTCCTTCAACAACAGCCGTTCACTTCACTTCTTCCTAGCTGCTTGGCCTGTAATTGGTATCTGGTTTACCGCTTTGGGTATCAGCACAATGGCGTTCAACTTGAACGGTTTCAACTTCAACCAATCAGTAATTGATTCTCAAGGTCGGGTTATTGCTACCTGGGCTGACGTAATCAACCGCGCTAACTTGGGTATGGAAGTAATGCACGAGCGTAACGCTCACAACTTCCCCCTAGATTTGGCTGCTGCTGATGTTGCTCCTGTTGCTTTAACAGCACCTGCTATCAACGGCTAATCTCAAAGTTTAGCTGAATAAAAAGCGCCTCTCAGAAATGGGGGGCGTTTTTTCATGTATATTTGTGAAGATTTTTTTAACCACAGAGGACGCAGAGAACACAGAGTTGAGAGAAGCATTAAGAATGGAGAAACTTCATATATGAGAGTTGATGTTGACTCAAAAATTCCCCATGATACCTGGTTTTCATTCAAAGTTCTGGGTATTTTACTCTTTGCTTCGATCTTCGCTTCGATGGGAACTATTCTTTACGGTTTGATTATTGCTCATCAGGTTGTTTCTTTACCTGAAGTTTTATTGTTTGCAGGTCTGTTAACTTAACGGCTATTGTGACTGCACCTTTAGCTGTATTGGGATTGTGGTCACGAAGTAGACAAGGTTTAGAAGTTTCTAGTTTGGCAAAACTTTTAATAAAAGATGGTTTGCTGATTAACACTCTGTTATTAGCTGTTGCTTTCGGCTGTTTTTGTGGGTTTTTCGTTGTTTTCTCGGATAAAGCGTTTTATTCTTTTCTTCCTACTGAATACAGAGATATAGAATTACCCGGTTCTCTACCGGGGTTCCTTGCTGCCTTTGGCGCAGGGATTAATGAAGAAATTTGGTTCCGGTTAGGTATGATGACTGGGTTAATGACATTTGGATGCTGGCTGCTGAAACAAGATCAAGCAAGTACAGTATTATTTTGGAGTACTAATGTAATTTCGGCTTTGTTGTTTGGTGTAGCGCATTTACCTCAATTTGCACTTATGAACGGAAACGAATTCAAGCTATAATTCATTTTCAAAATAGTAACATTAATTAATTTTTCTCAGAGACATCATGAACAAGAGACATTTCGTGTCCATAGCCGTTGTGAGTGCAGTAGGAATTCTGTCTTACTCCTTAGTAGCATTGGCGGATGAAGTTACCTGCCGCAATACATTAGGGTCTGTAACAGTTGATAACTTACGCGTGCCTGATGGTGCTACGTGTATTCTCTCTGGTACAAGAGTTAAGGGTAATATTAAGGTTGAGTCTAATGCAACCCTGAGAGCAACCAAGGTAAACGTAATTGGTAATATTCAGGCTGAGAATGCCAAAAATGTAGTTGTTGATTCTAACTCAGCCATTGGTGGTAATATCCAAATTAAAAAATCAGGATCGGCAAGTATTACAAATTCACAAATCAAGCAAGATTTACAATTTGATGAAAATAAGAATCAGTTAGTTGCTAATGCTAATACAATTGGTGGCAACTTACAGGCTTTTAAGAACACCGGAGGGTTGACTATTAATAATAATAGAATTGATGGTAATCTCCAATGTAAGGAAAATCGTCCGGTGCCAACGGGAGGAAAGAACATTGTCAAAGGTAATAAAGAGGATCAATGCTCCCGGTTCTAGTAGACTGAGTTAAGATGAGAAAAATATGGAGATAAGACTACGGTTTACGCACGTCCTTTAGCACGGTTAATTGAGCAGTTGCAGCGCTTACCAGGGGTTGGTCCTAAGTCAGCCCAACGCCTAGCTCTGCACATTTTAAAGCGCCCAGAAGCAGAAATAGAAGCTTTAGCACAAGCCTTAATTGATGCCAAAAAGCAGATAGGCTTGTGTTCTGTTTGCTTTCACTTATCTGCTGATCCTGTTTGTGAAATTTGTCGCAATCCCAACCGTGACAACACCTCTATTTGTGTGGTTGCGGATTCTCGTGATCTAATTGCACTGGAAAAAACCCGCGAATATAAAGGTAAGTATCACGTTTTAGGTGGCGTGATTTCCCCTATGGATGGTATTGGACCAGAACAGCTAACTATTTCTGCTTTGGTGCGGCGGGTAAGTCAACAAAAAACCCAAGAAGTAATTATGGCAATTAGTCCGACTATAGAAGGGGAGACAACAACCCTGTATATCGGTCAGCTACTGAAACCATTTACTAAGGTGACGCGAATTGCCTTTGGTTTACCTGTGGGTGGCGATTTGGAGTATGCCGATGAAGTGACGCTGGCAAGGGCTTTGGAAGGTCGCAGAGAGTTGGATTAAGTTTTACTAGGAATCTTGCTAGGGATACAGAAAAACCCCTTGAATTGATGTCATGAGGCGATGTCTTTGGTGGCGATCGCCAGTCAAATCGCTTGCCCATATTTACTCCTGAGTCGAGTTTTGAGTAGCATTACAGTGATTTACCTGTGGATGTGTTGAATTTCCACTAATGCTGTAGTGCGAGCAAAATTCAAGAGTGGAATGTCACCAAGATTTGTTGACGGCGAATACCAGTAGCCAATATCTGTTAACACAGAGCATTGCACTAGGTTCTAATTTAGCGTTCTCCTGTTTTTTCAATGGTTTCAATCACGGCTAAACCAATTCCAGAAGCTGCTATGAGCATGACTGCTGATAGTAAGTAGACATTGGCAAACATCCGGAGGGCATCTTCAAAAAACATATAGGTGGTCATTGCTTCACCTCTGCAATTGTGTATTACGAGTGTTATTTATTTCTCCACATCCTCATGTAATCATTCCCGTGGAAAAACACCTCGCATTAGCATCTTAACAAAACTTTAGCTAAACAATGAGACTACGCGCAATTTTTTTTTGAAGATTAGATGAATATCAGCCAAGTTCAGTCACAGAAAATACTGAAAATTGTTTAATGTATCGATTATTGTGTAAATCTTCTAAGTAAATACTTTTATGTTAAACGTTATCTTAAGAACATACAACAATTAAATATTATGGAATTCTCAAATTTAGAAATATTTAGGAAACTTGTGGAAATATCGACTCTATAGATAAAAAAACCAGCCAATACATTCAGAGAATATACTGAATATATTACTAGTGAGGTGCATCTAACTTCAGATATATTTTTTTTAAGTTGAATTATTTCTTAAAAAATTATCACATCAAATCTTCCACCAGGAAAATCCAAGTTATGGAACTATCCACATAAAAAGAGGCTACCTGGGTATGCAACCCTAAATTGAGTTTGAAAATCAAGCAAATATAATGTTAAGACGCAAAGTACACAAAGTAAAGATGGGAGGAAGGTATTTTGGCGTAATCTGATGAAGAAATTGGAGCAGGTCTATAAAAAATAGGGGTGAGGTGCTAATAATGCTTCCGTTATCATGGAGGTAACAGAAAAAATTATGAGGACGCGATTGTGAGTGACAAAAATCGTTCTCAATGGGACTTAGGCAGGTTTATCGACACCTTAACCTATTTCGAGGTGTTTCCTTTGTTTAACTGGGTACAGCAGTTAATTCAAGGTCGTCCTCAAGGTAATCAAAATCTACCCAATGGAGGAGAAAATGTGGGTGTAATATTAGTGGCGGGTGCAACAGGTGGTGTGGGTAAACGAGTTGTCCGAAAATTGCAAGCACGAGGTGATAAAGTTCGCGCCCTGGTACGAGATATCGACAAAGCACGGTCAATTCTGGGTGATGATGTTGACTTAGTAGTTGCGGATATTACCAAGGCTGAAACTTTAAACTCTCTGGTTATGGCTAATATCCAAGCCGTAGTTTGTTGCACAGCAGTACGTGTTCAACCTGTGGAGGGGGACACACCGGATAGGGCTAAATATAACCAAGGTATAAAATTTTATATGCCGGAAATTGTGGGGGATACTCCCGAAAATGTGGAATATCAAGGTGTGAAAAACTTGGTAGAAGCTGCGGCGAAATATTTACCTCCAGCTAATGAAAAATTAATATTTGATTTTACTCATCCCTCGGCTGAATTAAAAAATGTTTGGGGTGCGGTGGATGATGTGGTTATGGGTGGTGTGAGCGCTAGTAACCTGCAATTATTAGAAA
This sequence comes from Nodularia chucula CCY0103, assembly GCF_963923915.1. Lineage (NCBI taxonomy): Bacteria > Bacillati > Cyanobacteriota > Cyanophyceae > Nostocales > Nodulariaceae > Nodularia > Nodularia chucula. The sequence continues at coordinate 7,897 of NZ_CAWUOL010000139.1, forward strand.
CTTCGGCTGTGTTTGCTGGTAATGTTTCTACGGCTAATTCTGGCGGGTTTGCTTCTGTGAGAACTAAAAATTTTGAACCTGCTGTTAATTTGTCGGGTTATGAAGGTGTAGAAATTCGTGTCAAAGGTGACGGTCAGCGTTACAAACTATTTTTACGGACAGAAACGAAATGGGATGGCGTGGGTTACAGCTATTCTTTTGACACTATCGATAATACTTGGATCAATGTTTGCATTCCTTTTAAAGATTTAGTGCCGGTCTTTCGTGCTAAGGTGGTGCGAGATTGTCCGCCTATTGATGCTGGTCAAGTTTCATCGTTTCAACTGATGTTGAGTAAGTTTGAATATGATGGGGCTTTAAATCCTCAGTTTTCACCGGGGAATTTTGCTTTACAAATAGAATCAATTAAGGCTTATGGTGGCGAAACTTTTCCCCAGTTTGTGCTTGTAAGTTCGGCGGGGGTAACTCGTCCCGGAAGACCAGGAATTAATTTAGATGAAGAACCGCCAGCTGTGAGATTAAATGACCAGTTGGGAGGAATTTTAACATGGAAGTTAAAAGGTGAGGATAGTTTAAGAGCCAGTGGGATTCCTTATACGATTATTCGACCTTGTGCTTTAACTGAGGAAGCGGGGGGTAAGGAGTTAATCTTTGAGCAAGGTGATAATATTAGGGGCAAAATTAGCCGTGATGATGTGGCAGAACTTTGTGTGCGATCGCTACAACAATCAAATGCCAGTAAGATAACTTTAGAAGTGAAAGCACAGGAAAAGATTGCTCATTATATCAATTGGCAGCAGCTTTTTCATAATTTACAGCCAGATGGGGGGAGTGTGGGAAGTGTGGGGAGTGTGGGAAGTGTGGGGAGTGTGGGAAGTGTGGGAAGTG
>NZ_CAWUOL010000140.1:0-8778 GCF_963923915.1 Nodularia chucula CCY0103
AAAAATATTTCACTCTTCTGCTTTCTACATCTGGGGTTGAGTAGATGAAAGGAGTTAGGGTGAGGGGAATTGCATAATTCAAATTAGGGAGGTCAAATCAGGGGGTTGTATTAGACATATCCGCCAATGAGCATCAAACCTTTGTACAGCAAGGGTAAAAACCTAATTTTCGGATAAGTTTATTTCTCATGCTGCGCGTCTCGAACTACATTTTTTTATGACCCATCAATAAATTGAGGGGCTTGTACCTTGAACGGGTCTGGAACAAACAGTCTTGAACTACACCCCATCCCCTACACCCGACACCCTGTTTTAATCAGGTTACTCAACTTGGGTCAGCGTCTCCAGTTGCGCCAACAATTTTTCTATCTGTTTGCGTTTTTTTGGGTCTGACCAAATCCGCGATTTTCTTAGCTTGGTGGTCGCAGTATTAAAGCGATCTTTGTAATCGTTAGACTCGGTTTTTGGGGTAGAGGTTGGGGTTTTCTTTTCAGTAATGCGCTGTTTGATTTCGCTTAAAGACCAGTTTTGGGCAATAGCTTGTTCTAAAAAGACAAGACGCTCTTCTTTATCCTGAATCTGGGCGATGGCTTTGGCTTTGGTGTATTCCAGGTCGCCTCTTCTTAGTGCTTCAAGGATGTCTGATGTCAGGTTTAATAAGGGCAGGCGGTTCTTAACGAAAGATTCCCAGGTCATTAACCCTAAGCTATCAAATACTTCCGAAACAATTTTTAGGTCTGGGTTTACGGGTGGCTCCTGATTGATGACTGAGTTATCTTTTTCTGTTTCGCCCATAACGTTATGGGTAGATGACTCACCCTCGACTTTTTCCTTGCCAGTTACGTTGGTTATTGAGTCACTTTTGACTTCGCCCATAACGTTATGGGTAGATGCTTCACCTTCGACTTTTTCCTTGCCAGTGACGTTGGTTATTGAGTCATTTTCAACTTCGCCCATAACGTTATCGGTAGATGTCTCACCCTCAACTTTTTCCTTGCCAGCTACGTTGGTTATTGAGTCACTTTTGACTTCGCCCATAACGTTATGGGTAGATGCTTCACCTTCGACTTTTTCCTTGCCAGTTACGTTATGGAGGACTGTGGATGCTTTTTTCTGTTCGCGTTGTAAGCGATAAAGTGCGGTGGGAATTTCCTCAATGTTTCGATTGAGTTTGTAAGCCAGCAGTTGCAGAATGCCTTCAGTTTCTTCGACTGGGTTCAGGTCTTCTCGAAGTAAGTTTTCTATCAGTGCCAGTTGAAAAGCTGCGTTGTCGTCTAATTCTCTGATGACAACGGGAACAACTTTTAGTCCGATTTCTTTGGCAGCACGATAGCGGCGCTCTCCTGCTACTAATTCGTGTTTTTCTCCATCCAGGGGACGTACCAGCAGGGGTTGCAGGATGCCATGCTGTTTGATGGATTCGGTTAACTGCTTTAATGCTTCGGAGTCAAAGTAACGGCGCGGTTGTGTCGGTGGCAGATTTATCTGATCTAAGGGCATGGATTGAGAAGAATCGGCATTCTTGATGTCTGTGGTGTCCCAAGGAACTTCAATTTTACTTTTGAGGGGTTGGGTGCTTTTAGTGCGTCTCATTGTAAGGATTCTAAGCTAACGGCTATTTTTTTTAAGATGGCTACAGATGGGTGCTTTGGTTCGTAAACTGCCAGGGGCTTTCGCTCTTCTGAAGCATCAACAAAGGCAGTGGAACGAGGAATGGGAGGAAAGACTGTTCCAGCGAACGCTAGTTGTTCGGTGATGGCTGCTAGGGTACGAGTGTCTTGGGAGTTACGGGCATCGTATTTGGTGGGGACAAATCCGGCTATTTGCAGTTTGCGGTTGGGTTTGTTGCGGACTGTAGCGACTGTTTTTAATAGTTCGCTTGTGCCTTCAAAGGCTTTGAAATGGGTTTCTAGGGGTACGAGAACGTGGGTGGCAGCTACAAGGGAGATGTAACTTAACAGCCCTAAGCTGGGAGGGCAATCTATTAAGATGAAATCGTAATCTGATTCAATTGGTTCGATAGCTTCTTTGAGTCGGAAATCGCGCATGGAAGCACTCACCAATTGCATTTCTGCTGTACTGAGAGAGATGTTGGCAGGGGCTAAATCCATGCCATGAATTCCCTCATGAATTGGCAGGGGGTGTTCATCCACAATGGCAGTGTTGACGGTTTGCTCTAAAACTCTTGGAACCAAGCCCATAAAAATGGTTAAGGAAGCTTGGGGGTCTATGTCGATGAGCAGGACGCGATGATTCAGTTGTGCTAGGTGGTAGCCCAGGTTTTGGGTAATGGTGGTTTTAGCCACTCCTCCCGCTTGGTTAAAGATTGCGATGATTCGGGTCATAAGTGAGTTGATTTACCTACCCCATTACAATTAAAGATAACTGGTGATGCGTCAATTGGTACTGTTGGTTTTTGTCCGAGGCTGCTGTTTTATTTAAAATTGTGATGATATAGGTTATAGCCGAATGGGAGAAGCAAAACGACGCAAACAGATTTTAGGTGACACCTACGGTACATCAGGAACTGTAAACCAGACATAACGTAAGTTTACAGCAGCCCAAACCGAAAGCGATCTCCTCCGCTTTCTGTAGCAGCAGTTTAGACAAGCCTCTACCATGGTAAGGTAAAGCAACAATGACATCGTGAATATTAAGTAATGGCTTGCACGCGAAGGTAGAGAATCCTTCTAAGCAGACAACAAGCCCTGCGGGTTCGGCATCGAAAAAGGCGAGAATGACATGAGCCGCAAATCTTTTTGCAAGTTATGCTCCTAGATTTGCTTTAACGTAGTCGGACAGACCTTTACCACCACCCATTGGGTCGAGCGCATACTCATCCATTAATTGAACCATAGCGTCCGCATGAGCAGGCAGACTAAGGAAGTGTCGCTTGTATTTCTAAATCAAAGGTTATCCTGATTTGAGGTTAGTCTTGGGGGATAATAAAGATGAATGCGAGGAAAATTGTCATTGTAACGGCAGCGAGTCGTGGAATTGGTGCAGGGTGTGCGCGGCACTTAGCGACTCAAGGATATACGGTTGCATTGATGGCGCGAAGTGAAAGTGTTTTAGATTTAGCACAAGAACTTGGCGGAATTGCTGTACAAGGTTCAATGTCTAAACTGCAAGATTTAGAGCGATTAGTTCAGACCACATTGGATAAGTTTGGTCGAATTGATGCGGTCGTAAATAGTTTTGGTGATCCACCGCGCCTTGATTTACTCAACATTTCTGATGAGATGTGGTGCGAGAATTTTGAGATGTTGTTTCTGAGCGTGGTTCGCATCGCAAAACTGGTGACAGAACCGATGCGTCAACTTGGGGGTGGTGCGATCGTTAACATTTCCGCAAGCGATTCTCAAGAACCAACACTTGGAACTCCTTTCAGTGGAACACTTCGTGCCGCAATGGAAGGATTCACCAAACTCTATGCCAAGCGATATCGGGCTGATCATATTCGCATGAACTCGATCGCGCCTTTCTTTGTTGCCGATAACCTTGAAGAATTAGAAGGCTGGAACGTTCCTGATGATTTGATGTGGGGTCGTCCAGCTACCTATGCAGAACTCGCCAAAACGGTTAGCTTTTTAATATCAGATGATGCTAAGTTCATTACAGGAACCACCCTCAAAGTAGACGAGGCTCGTTCATCTGGAATTTAATTGGGTGCGGCTCTTTTAGGAAGACTTGGGAGGAGGTCAAACAACTATTGCTATTGGTGGTGGAGTAGTAGAGCAACGAGCTTGAGAGACACCTTTGAGCAAAGGAATGCCACCTTGATATACAGATAAATGATGACGTTGACGTTCAAGTTGTTGATGAAAGCGCCAATAGTCATGCCAATCACCACTGACGTAAAGTGAACGAAGACGTAAAACAGCCTCAGCACGTTACAGTTCTACTGTTTCTACTGCTTATCATCGGGCGGCTGGGGCATTAGGACAAGCGGGAGATATTGGTCAGGGGATTATCCTGAAGTATCATTAAATATAGAAATTTATCGACTTTTTGAGGTATATAAAAATTAAGTTGAGCAACAAATTAGTAAGTAATCTAAACGTATAACCCATAAGATAAAAAGATGATGAAAGATAATATTCTTCAGCAACAAATTGAGTATTACCGCGCTAGAGCAAATGAGTATGATGAGTGGTTTTATAGGATAGGACGCTATGACCGTGGCGAAGAAAACAACCAGCGTTGGTTTAATGAAATAGCTGTTCTTCAACGTGCAGTACAGCAAAATGGAAATATAAATAATGTTTTAGAGTTAGCCAGTGGCACAGGAATCTGGACACAGGAGCTTTTAAAGATTAGTAATAAAATTACTGCACTGGATGCTTCTGAAGAAGTAATTGCAATTAACCGTTCTAAGTTAAATTCTCCGATTATTGAATATCGGCAACTTGACTTATTTACATGGCAACCTGATACAGAATACGATTTGGTGTTTTTTGCATTTTGGCTATCTCATATACCGCCAATATTAGTAGACTCTTTTTTGGCAAAAGTTTATCAATCTGTCTGTATTGGTGGACAAGTATTTATTATTGACTCTCGCTTTGAACCTACATCTACAGCTAACAATCATATTTTAGAAAACGACGAATATATATATATAACCCGGAAATTAAATAATAATCAAGAATATCAGATTGTCAAAGTTTTTTATCAACCTGATGAACTGCAAGAAAAGTTAAATAAAGCAGGTTTTCAGGCTGATGTAAAGGTTACAGATAAGTATTTTATTTATGCCTACGGAAAGAAGGTTGAGTGATTAACAATTCAAGGCATTTCAAGTCAGTAACGATATTCGCTAAGTTGTAAAAAGTTATATTCCGTAAGCAATATGCTAAAAATTAGCAAAGCAAAACCGCACAATACTGAAGCCATTAGAGTTTTTTACAGTCAGTGTGGTTATGGAGGTGGACCCATAAGTGAGGAAGATTTGATATTCATTGCTCAATTAGAGGAAAGAATTATAGGTGCAGTACGCTTGTGTCCAGAGACGGAGTTTTTTGTGCTTCGAGGTATGCAGGTTCTAGCTCCGTTTCAGCGTCAAGGCGTTGGTACACAGCTACTTCAGTTCTGTGCCAAGGAACTGGTTGAGCAAGTTTGTTATTGTATTCCGTGGCAACATCTGCATTCGTTTTATCAACAAGCAGGATTTCAAGAAGTTTCACCAGATGAAGTTCCAGTTCTATTGCGTGAGCGATTTGGTAACTACATTTCCAAGGAGATGAATGTCATTATAATGCGTCGATTGCCAAATCTATATATATAAAAGCAGGTTTTGTAGTAGCTCGGTCTTGAAAGCAGTACAGCCTAACTAATCCATTTTGGCTGCACGATATTGACAGGTTTGAGTAGGGGAAATTTAGGTAATAAAACACATCAGTAACCCTGAAAAATTTTGTGTAATTTCTGTGTTAATTCTCAGATAAAAATAACAAAAGCTGTGGCATTTCTGTGTAAATTAGAAGTAGTTCTCAGCACTTCCTAGAAGAATTTTGTAATGCTTTTATGATGAACTTATGGTAGCTTTATGTTATTTGGGTGGCTAATTTGTGACATTTTTTAAAATCGTTGACTACGCACAGTACGCAAAAAACTTTGTCAAGTTTTTTGAGCCAAAATTCTCTTTTCAAGAATAGTCGTTTCCCAAAAGAATACTTAAAACTACAAAAGTAATACATATGAGTCCATCAACTATTTTTTGAAAGCAGGTTTTCAAAATTGAAGAACTCGTTGCGCTCTCGGTGACGACAGCAGAGTGGTAATGACCAGGTAAGTGGATTTAGTTGGGTATCTCGACGGCTACCCTAGTTGGCTCAAACAGTTTCTTCATGTCCTTTTGAGCAACCGCTTCATCTAAGCGCTCGCTCGCTGCCTCCTTTGTGCGCTCCGCGCCCACGGAAGGAAATCGCAACAACGATTTCAGTCTGCACTTTAGGATCACAAACTTAGTTCATCGTCAAACTGTCTTTGCCGTTGCACTTCCAACTGCTTTTGCCGTCGCCGTTCCAAAATCATCTGATTCCAGGTCAGTCCTTCAGGTGCAATTCTTTCAGCCACAGGCAGCATTTTCTTAACTACTTGGGCGGTTTCATGACCCTGAGCATTATTATTAAATGCCAGCACAATTCTGTTAGCAGTTTTGAAATATTCTACTGGCAAGTTATTTGGGTCATCCACTACCATGTACATTGTTCTCACTGGTGGCAACCCTTTATGTGCTATCATGTCCATCTCTGCACATGACAGTGCATCAATGGGGGTATCACACAAGAATACTCTCTCGATTTTATCCCCTGGCTTGCCACCCAGTCTCAAATGAAACCAACCCGGTGAGGGTTTGGTAGTTTTGTCATACTCAACAGTGAGATTATCTTGGCTCCGGGTATGCCATATCAGTGCGCCTGACTTTTCACGATCTAAATCCCATTTGATAAACACAACAGCTTGCTGCTGGTCTACGTAAGTCAACCCCTGGTCATGTAATGCTTCCACAAATGCAGATGAGATGCCACGTTTTTCAGTCAGGTAATTTTTTAATGTAGGCCATAGGCTTTCGTCTTCTGCTGGGGGCGTAAACTGAGGTTTAGTTTCTGGTTGTACAATTTCAAGCGCTGGCTGTGGTGGGTCAATTGGTAAGGATTTAACTGGATTTAATAACAATTGCTGAATGCGTTGGTCGTCGCGTTGTGGTTGGTAATCAATTTTTTTATGTTTTTGTAGTCCAGGGAAGGTGTAGGCTGCACCCAATTGTGTGCCACTAAATGCTTGTCCATCTTTTTCGTAGGAAATTCCTTTGGACTTCCCATTTCTGGTAAATCCTGACCGAACATTAATGCCTGCTGACTGTAAGATCATGATAAATTCTGGCATTTGGGGATGGTCAAAAGACGCGTAATCAATTAAAAACTGAATTTCCTCTTTGGTGGTGCGTTTGGGGGGGGAGTCACGTTGTCCCAATTCAAATTCTTCTTGTTCTCGTCGGATGCGTCTAATTTGTCCGGTGCTGGGTGTGCGCTTCAGCTTCTCTTTACTGCCGTGGACTTGGACTAAATTATAATCAATTTCGATTTGTCGTAGGACTTTTTCAGAACGAACATAATCCCAGGAATCATGGACAAGTTTACCAGTGTCCATCCTGATTCGGCTGGCGGTAATGTGTATATGGTCGTCGTCGGTGTTATGGTGGCGGAAGATAACGAATTGATTGGCATCAAAACCCATCTCTTTCATGTAGCGAGAGCCAATTTCACTCCATTTTTCATCATCTAGTTGGTCATCTTTGGCTGCTGATAGGGAGACATGATAAACAACTCGTTCTGCTTGTGAATTGAGTTGTCGAGATAGGCGAAATTCTTGTGCTAATTCTCTGGCATTTCTGCCACTCATGTTACCGCCAATCAGTTGGGCATCTGTGCGCGATTCTAAATAATCTAAGAGCTTGCGAAAACCTCTACCTTTAATCTGCTTCCCAATCATCTTCTTCCTCTTCTTCGGATTCTTCCCAGTCGTCGGATTCTGTGTCAAAGGAGGCAATGTCTCGTCTGCACTGATGTAACAGTTCTAGAAGTTGTTGTAACAGTTCTGGTTGGGCTGGTGGTGAATGTCCAATTTTTATGGCGGTGTTTGTGGCTTTGACAAGCTGGTTGAGGTTGTTACCGATTTGTCCTAATTCACGATATGTTTGGATGCTAACTTTACTTAGGCGTTTGGGTAGTGGACGCATCAATGCGTTGCGCCGAATCATTTCACTGGCTGAGATGCCAGCATCTTGTGATTTGATGCGAATTAAGTCCAGTTCGATGTCACTTAACCGGATAGAATAAATGTGGTTGCGGATGAGTGATTTGGACTGCTTGCGACGGGGCATAATTGGGGGATAAATTGGGGGAAGAGTGCGGGGGGTTTTTTAAGGGGGTGTCCCCCTTGAACCAGCCTGCTGTCCGAGCAAAGCGAGGTTTAGCGTTAGCTAAAAAGCATGGCTGGCTTCTAGCCCATTAGCGGGGGGTAGGAGAGGCTTGAGGGCGGGGGTACGGAGGAAGAGTCGGGGAAGGAGTTTTGGGGCATTCAGGTTGGTTAAAGGACAATTACGGCGTAGATGAAACATAATAATTATATCAGTGTAAGCTGAATTACTACGAGGGCGTAGCTGAAGGGACAAGGCTATGGTTAGCAAGAGTTAGCTGCAACAGTCAGCTAACGTCGGCATCGGATGAATATAAAGACGGCGTAGCCGGACATGAAAAGTAGATCGGCTTTTAATAAATGATGATAATGGCGTAGCCGGAATGGGAGAATAATATCAGTATTTAAATGACGGTGGCGGCGTAGCCGGGAGTGGTCAAAGGGAAAATCAGCATCAGGTAAATGGCATCAGTAAAATGATGATCATGGCGTAGCCAAAACAAGAGAAATATATCAATATCTAATAAATGACCTTGACGGCGTAGCCGCATTACGAAAATTACAACCAGCGTAGCTGGGAGTGCTGAGGGGGATAATCAGCAGCAATAAAATGATAATGATGGCGTAGCCAAAACGGGAAAATTATATCAACATCAGTTAAATGATGCTGACGGCGTAGCCGCATGACGGAAATTAAGACCAGCATAGCTGCAATCGGCTGAAATTCTAGAGTTATACAATCTCAAAAATAGGGGAAAATATATAAATTATGATGACAAATTTTATTTCATAGCAATGGTTGGGTGTCCGCCGAGATACGTGCAAAATGGGACACGTTGTAAAGTTTTGTAAAGA
>NZ_CAWUOL010000141.1:0-8549 GCF_963923915.1 Nodularia chucula CCY0103
GTGTTATGGCACTGGCTTTGGCTGCTTATGCTTGGAAAAGAAGAAGGAATACTAATATCTATGGTGATGATTTGTGGGAAGAGCAGGAGGTAAATGAGTTATTAAATATGAGGGTTGGTTAAAATAATAGTTACCTATCTTGTATTTTGATTATTTATATTCAATTCACTACATTTTATCTTTATTCTATTTAGTCTTTGCCCTTTAGTATAACAATATTGATCTTGAGAAAACATATCTTGGCATCCTCTAATAGTTTGATATATAAAAGAAATGATACACAAATAGAAAAAAATTATGGGTATTGCATCTAAAAATTTTTTCATGTGTTTATTTAGATATAGGCTTTAGTTGAAATAAATGTTGAATTAGCGCTAGTTTAAAATTATTTTTTTGTCCTTTTATATTTTTCATATTTATCAAACATTATCCACACTAAAAATAAGTATAATAATTGTAAAGGAACCCACAAACCAACAAATATTGAACTACAAATAATGAAAAATTGAGTAATTAATCCACAAAAAAAAGTTAAAACAACCCAAAAAAAGTAAAGTTTTAAAATAAATTCAAAGAAACCAAAAGTATATTCATTATGATCGTCCTTTCTTACTGTCGGAAATAACAACTTTTCAATAAGGTCTTCAAATATTGCATTTAATACAAGCATATGAATAACTACAAATGGAATTATTCCCCAACCCACATCGGGAACATATTTTAATAAAACAAAAGAATAAATAACTAACCAAAAATTTATAAAATAGTTGACAATATCACGCCTAGTCATATTTTTTTATTAAAATTTGCTAAAATACTAAAAATATCAAAATAAAAAATATTTCAAGACCTTATACATTATTCTTCAAATTTTTTATCTTTTATAATACAAATTTTTAATACTTTGGTATTTTGCAATCACCAGTCATGTTACCTAATTGATAAGCAGCACCTAATTCTAAAGAAGTTACAGTAGGATCTCCAGATCGTTGTCTTCTAATAATATCAGATCTAATTGAAGCAAGTTGTTCACAAGTCTTACGTGCTCTTTCTCTTTGCTGATTTTGTTGATAATTATTCCATAGTGTAGGACCAATAATAACTACAAGTATAACCGCAACTAAAATGCTTCCTATTAATTTTTCAGTCTGATTTACTTCAGGCATCTTTGTATAATTCAAATTTAATAGATTTTCTCACAACACATCAGCCTAGCTTTATGTGTAGCAATGTAATGATTGCCACATCTCTGACTTTAGCAGGCACATATTAGGGTGTCACCTGTAAATATACTTAACCTATTGTGAGAAGATATAATAAGTCTCAATGCTATAAATCAAACTAAACCCCATCCACAAGTGATGACTTATGGGAAGCAGGAGGTAAATGAGTTATTAAATATGAGGGTTGGTTAAGATTAAAGTCTGGATACTCTGTTATGTTGAAATTTTACTTACTAATGTGGGTATCATAAATTTATATTTACTAGATGAGTTAAATGAAATCTTTACTCCTTACTAGCCTACTTTATTTAAGTTTACTTTTACTCAATTTCTCTGTAGTAGCTCAATCTAAACCCAGTAAACCTATATGTAACTACCCTGTAGAAGAAGACTCAGTATTTACTAAACAATTCATCTTTAAGAAGTTTGGTGTCAGTATGGAGCTGCCTGAGAATCTGGTATCTATGCTCAGAAATAATGGAGAGATAGAAGTATTAGATAGAGGTACTTATAAGATGCTGCAATGCCCAGTAAACCAAAGATTAGGTAACGGCTATTCTAGTTATATCATCAGATGGGCTGATAGCACTCAGTACCAAAAAAAGCTGAACATTAAGGATAACGTAGACTTACTTTTGAGATCAGACTTAATAGGATATAAATATTTCTACACGATGATTCTTAGGGTAGTCAATAGTAAAGGTCAGAAGGTAGATATTTTTATTAGTGTGGATGACTCAATTGATAATAATAACTTTGAGCAGTATAAGAAAGAATACTTGGAGTTAGGGACTAAGGTTGTGATATTTCCTTAGACTTGTGATTAATAATTAGTCAATTGAATTGATTTGTTGAGTCATTATTAATAATAAGCACATAGTTAGGTCGTTCAAAAATACACCCAGCCTCCTGTGAGAAGATTTATTTGAATGTAATTAAGAAAATATAAAGCCCTAAAACACCAAAATTGCAGCAGAAATCAACAGGAGAATTGACCTGTATACTTTTCTCCAGGCAGGTTGGTTATTCAATTCACCTGGATGTACTAAACTTGTTTTCCATCTCAGATGTAGGGTAAGTCAAAGTTTACTAAACTTGCGTTAAACTTGACTTGGTGGACTATAGCCTGCATTAATCTTAATCTTGAGATTTTAGGATGTCAAGATTACCTCAATAGAATAATGTTATAAATAAAACCATGAGTGCTAACATTCTTCACATAACTTAACACTAGCTTTGTTTAAAATTGACATAAACTGCCATATAATGAGTTTCAGGATAACTTGAGAGAAAGTCCTCTATTAGTCAAAAAGCTATATAGAGAGCATCTTATAAGCATCGCACGGGGCTATAGCGCAGTTGGTAGCGCATCTCAATGGCATTGAGGGGGTCAGCGGTTCGAATCCGCTTAGCTCCATATTTTAATTATCCAGTCAGGAAGTCTGTCATCTGAATTGTGGGATGGATGTCTCAATAAAGATTAGGCAAGAATGGAGGAAGTCATGTCTGTACAATTGCTCAGACGTAAATTCTCAGTGCAGCAGTATCATCAGATGCTGGCATCGGGTATTCTCAGAGAGGATGACCGAGTGGAATTGCTCCGGGGAGAAATTATTGAAATGTCACCTATAGGGACAAAACACGCTGCTTGTGTAAATCGATTAGTCAATTTATTGGTGCAGTTGTTGGATAAACGTGCCATAATTGCGGCTCAAAATCCAGTTGTATTGAACAATAACTCAGAACCACAGCCAGATGTAGCATTAGTCCAACCCCGTAATGATTTTTATGCAACTGCACATCCCCAACCCCAGGATATTTTTTTATTAATTGAAGTCGCTGATTCCACTGTTATGTATGACCGGGAAGAGAAAATTCCTTTGTATGCAGAAGCAAATATTATGGAAGTTTGGTTAGTAGATATTAACGCCGAAATGGTCGAAGTTTATCAACAACCAACAGGCGGAACTTATCAACTGATGCACAAGTTGACTAGGGATGAGCGTTTATCAATCAAAGCCTTTCCAGATATCAATATTACCGTTAAGCAAATCTTTGGCAGATAAAATTATTTCCCCTTGATTATTCAGGCGATCGCCACTTAACCCTTCACACTCTCCAAAAACCAAGTTTTTAGGTCTTGAATATCCTCAGCAGTCGCAGTTTCCAGATAAAAAGCCCGTTCTATTAACTCTAACTTACGGTCAAACTGACTGGAGATACCTGGGAATGAAAACATCTTACCCTGACAAGGTAGATAGCATTTTACCAAAGATAAAATTTCATTGACAATTCTTTCATGTAAGAAATGTCCTGTAATATGCCAACCGATACATTGACTCAAACACCCCAAAGCATCTAAAGCAATTTGAGGTTCACTAATTTGATGTTTAATTTGAGTTAACACAAATGATGCAACCTCTTCCACATCATTCAGTTTAGCTTGCCATTGCTGAGGTTGACCAGGGCTAATAATTCTGGCTAAAGCCCAAAAAGCCTTTTGGCGCACAGCTAAATGTTGATTACCTTGGATAATCGAGCGCAACCGAGTAATATTACGTGTAGAAGGTTCAGCACAAATACCAAAAGAGTTCAGTAAAGTCACTGAACGGGGAAGATGGGAAATGGTCGTAAACTCTTGGTAAATTAACTCATCAAAATCTGACCACAACATTTTACCCGGAGTGTGCGCAATAGCAGTGTGTAACTCGTTGAGTTGCGTATATTTTGACAAACCACTTTGAAACTGGCGGAGAATCCAATTATGATACTTCTGTTCCAGTTCTCTGGTCTGAAAATCAGCATTTTCAGAAGGTAAACCCTGAATAATATTAGTTAACGCCATCACTGCTACGGTTTTCCTAGTTTCTTGTAACTCCGGTCGCGTATGATTCGTTTTATCTAACCATTGAAATAAACTTTGAATAATTGATAACCGATTTATAGCCAGACAACTATGGCTTTCTAAAGCGCGTCGTTGATCTTGAAAAATTTTACTTTGCCAATTTTGAGATAAGTTTAATGTCACTCTCCCCCACTCAGTAAATTGTACCTGAATAGTAGGATTAATTTCTCTACCTAACCGAGAACGGGAAATTTTGGGAATTAAATCAGCCCCTTGATGACTAACTTCTATAATTGCTTTTTCACCGTTGAGATTTTGAGGTAATTTGCGCTGTGGAGAAACTTCCAAACGGAAACGCGCATCAGGGCGATCGCACTGTACCAATGTCAACAACAATCGTTCATCAAAAGTATATTCTACTTCCAGATTCAAGTAACTTCCTGGTTCAATATCAGCAGCCAAAATTTCATCAGCTTGCACATAACGAGTTCGTTGTAAAGTTGTATTTTGATTCACTTGGGAACCCATACCCACCCAAGCATTAAAACCAATCAAACCTTCATCAAAAACTGGTAAACGAAACCCAGCCAAAGTTGTGCGATAAGGAAACTTTTGACCGTGAGCAACTAACAACTCCAATTTAGATGCTTCAGTGTGAGTATCTGTCACCTCTAGCCAAATATTTGTCGGGTTAATTCCCTCTGACTTCCCAACAGTACCAGCTGCATAAAGTGCTGCACCACGAGCAACCGCTAAGTCTGGATCTCCTTCGGAAAGAATCAATGTTCCGGGTAACAGCTGCTCTAACCTTTCCCTAATTAAAGGGAAATAAGTCATCCCACCATTTAGCAGAATAGCATTAATTTGAGGTGATTTTCCTAACTTATCTTTAGCTTTGAGTAAGACATCCAAAACCGGAACAACAAAGGTATCATGACGATCTGTAAAAGGAGGTTGATCAAAAGCAGTCTGAGGATCTAACTTTTCAATTAGTTCCGGTTTAATCTCTGGACAGAGTAACTCCTTTAATGCTTCCTGCATTTGACGATAGCCAAAACTATAGAAAATTGAAAAACTAGAGTTTAAACTCACATATTCAAAAGGAATTTTAAACTCCTCTCTATCAGGATTTTCTAAATATTTTGCCCCCCAAACCTGCTTGAATTTTTCCGCGTATACTCTTAATTCATACCAAAGTTTTGTCTTTTCAGGAGTAGATAATTTATTAATTTTGCTATAATGATTAAACAAGTAATCAACTATTTTTTCATCAACTTGATCTCCCCCAACTCTGGTACGGGAACCAATGGAAATATCTTCTATCAAAAATTGGGAAATATCACTGTTCCATTCCACCTTGTGTAAAGAAGTATCTAAAGTTCCACCGCCTAAATCATAGACCAGAATATTTAAAGGATTGCTCGTATCTAAATCAGCATAAATTTCGCCATTCTGCAATCTATACAAAAAATCATATAAAGCCGCTTTTGGTTCCGGGAGTAAAACAATATCGCTTTCTTCCCAACCCGCTAAATTAGCAGCTTTCCTAGTGGCTTCAATTGCATCAGGTTCATAAGAAGCCGGGTGAGTTATTACCGCGCCTCCCACATCTATATGCTTTTGGATTAACTGATGACGGCAAAATTTTAACACCTCTGCGGCTGCTTGTTCCGGTGAAAAATTGCCCAGACTCAGTTTATATTCAAAAGGTGCGCCATCTTCAAGAGTGCCAATATCATGTTTCCAAGCCAAAATAGTTTGGTCTCTAAAAGCATAATATTGACCCCGAACGTGTTTACCAATTTCCGAACTATCTAATTTAGAAAAGCGCACAGCAGAAGGAATTAACTCTGTATTTTGTAACCCTTCCTGCTCATTTTTCACAGGAAAACTCATCGCATTAGCTGTCCATTGTTGGTTTCTGCTTAATCTTTGATTAGCTATTGCAACTACTGTATTAGTAGTTCCTAAATCAATCCCCAGATAGGTAGGGCGCAAAATATTTCTGATAAATTCAATATATGTGGCTTTTTCTCGTAGTTTAGTTCCCAGTTGATTATTGCCAATAGCTAATGTTTTAACCCCTTTAGTGGTTAAATATGAAAATAATTTAGCATAGTCGTTATCATTACTAACTACAGTAATGATGTTAATTTCCTGCTGGGAATTATTAATTAATTCTTCAGCTGTGCGGAAAATTAAATTATCAACTTCTTGGGGGACAGTTGTTAGTCCTGGAGTTAATTCAAATCGATATCCTAAATCACGTAGCTTACTACCATAAGCAGCTAGAACTGCGGGGGTGTTGGAAAATGCACGACGTTCTACTACAGAACCATATTCTCTACAAATATCTTCAAGTTCACGGAGTTCAGGCTTAATATTGTCAAGGTCTAGCAACAGTGCTATATTTTCTGCCATAATTTTTTCTCCCATGTTACTTTAATGATTTTCTGAAGTAGGAGTTAACTCTTTAATTTGGGCTGGTGTAATTACTGTGTTGTTAACTTTCCACCCTGTTTGGATACACTCTACTTCTTTGATTTCTGTTTCATCGCTAAAAGGATTTCCTATATAAGCGTATTTTCGCAGGTCAATTTGAGATATTTTAAAACTACCCTTAACAGATTTAGGGTAACTTTCTATTCCTAATTGCTGTAACACTTCCATGAAATTACGCAAAATAATAAATATACTCAAAGCATCATCAGAAGTAAGTTCTGGTTCTCCGGTTTCTTCTAGCTGAGACTGTAATAATTTGATGATTTTTTGTATTTGGTCTAAAGCAGGTTGTGTACCGTTTTGCAAGGCTTTGGCAATTTCGGTTAGACTTTCTTGATGAGCTTGCTGATGGGTTTCTGCTAACTTTTTTGTCAGGTCTAGTTTTTCGGCTTCTAAAATATTAATTTGAGTTCTTAATTCTCTTTCAATTTCGCCCATACTCAAGACGAGATTACTAGCTGCTTCATCTTTAATTGCAGTGCGGGTAACTTTAAAATGTTTCATTAAAGCCATACCAAAATCTTCTAGTTTTTCGGTAATGCCAAATTCAATTATTTTCTGAAAAACTGGGGAAGCTGCAAAGATGGTTTTAGCATCTTCTGGGACATTTGCTTCTAGTTGAGCGAGAATTAAATAAGTTTTAGAACGATGTTTCTGGAAGTAATTTATCGCATCACATAACTGACTAATCCGCCCAATGTCTCTATTTTCTGTGTAAATAAATCCATATTCCGCGTTATTAATTAACCCTTTGATAGCGGCTTGTGATTCTTGATGAACTTGTTGGGGTGTCAGCTTTTTACGATTGGATATATGATAGTAAATATCATCAACATCTTTGTAATCTGATGGTGAAAATCTATTGATTAATTGACTCCAAGATTCTTGAGGATATTGATTAAGTAGTTTAATAGCTTCCTGAAAAATTGTTCCCCGGCTTTTATCTTCTTCATGAAGGCGAGGTATAGTTTTTGTATATAAATCTTCGAGGAATAATAAGAACTGTCCCCAAGGATGTTTTTCTAGTATTTGCTGATCAAATTTATCTTTTAAAGCTAAAGCTGTAGTTCTTTCCTTTTTAACTGGGGGACGATGAAAGACAGGGTTTGGTTGCTTATTGAGGCGTGGTTTGGGGGTTTTGTTATCCATAGGTTTGCTCTAATCATCTAGCTGAGAAATTCTTCACAAGGTAATCAGGGTGAATGAATTTTGTTATTCCTATAACAATTCCCCCCCCATTTATTTTTATGTGGTGTATTTACGCAAACAGTTGTGATGATGTATTTTTTATAATAGACAGTAACTTCATAGCCTCTAATATTTCAAAGATTACCGTCATCTATCACAAGATAGATATTAAATGATTTGTTATACCTTTTTTATATAGAACCCATTTGATATCTCTAAGAAGCTGCGATTCTCTTAAGCATGAGCCTAACAAAACAAAGATTGAGCTTGGTCGTGGCATTCGATAGTGTTCGCTCAAAGTTCTTGACCAGGATCTTGCAGCGCTCCATCCAAGCATTCGACCGTTCAATCACCCACCTGGCTACTGCTGGGACAAATCCTGACTTGCCTTGCGCTGCCTTTTCTTGGGTGTCCGGCTTGGTCGAGCGCTCAAACTTAATCTTCCGCATGATCTGCGGGTATACCTTTTCTAGTTCCTGTGTCAGATGTTCTGGATGATAACCCTGGTCGAGTAGGATGTTGACACTCCCCGACCTAAAGGTACGAGGATTCTTGCTTCTTAGGGATTCCAATGAATTTACCCTCTGCAAGCATCTTGACCGTATGCCCTACGGCTGCAAGTCCACTAACTAGAACTACTTGAGCGGCTGCAACATCTCTATCAGTGGTATAGCCGCAATTCGAGCAAACATGAGTACGTTGACAAAGTTCTTTCTTTCTTGTCTCGATTCCGAAGTTAACGTGAGTTCGACGGAGAGGAAGGGGCAAAAAGCTTGCTGTGTAAGAATTTG
>NZ_CAWUOL010000142.1:0-8287 GCF_963923915.1 Nodularia chucula CCY0103
AACTGGTTTGCTAATTGCTGCTACTGTACCTCATAACAGCCGGAAACGCTGTATCTTGAGCAAATCTTAAAAATTTCCATTCTTCACGATTCAGGTCTGACTTTTTTTCACTCAATCCCTCTTTGTAATTCTGCATTAAGTTCATAATCCATTTCCCCTCAAAAATAGAAGAAGAATATGGAGGATTTCCCATAATAAGCATTATGGGTTTGTTTTGTTTAATTTCTAAAGCAGCTTCACCTTCTTGTGCAATAAATTCTTCAAAAGGAATTTCTGGTTTATCTGGTGCGGCTTGTTCAAGCGCATTGGTTAGATAAACACCTAACCGATTTCCATTATCACATCTATACCCAGTCTCTTCTAAAAACAGCCCTATCTTCAGATGCGCGATCGCATATGGAGCCATCAATAACTCAAAACCGAATATCCTGGGTAATAACCTTTCCTTGACATAACCAGACCAAGACTTATCAGCCAATCCTTCAGTAAGTGCTTCTGGTGACTCCTGAAAACGTTCATATATGAGTTTACAAATCCATAATAAAAACGTACCGGTACCACAAGCAGGGTCAAGAATCATTACTTTTGGATCTGCCAAACCCAAAGGTTTATTAAACTTTTCCTTCACTAAAATATCTACAGAACGCACCATGTAAGAAACCACAGGTTCAGGTGTATAGTAAACCCCCCGACGTTCTCGCATCTGTGGTTTGTATGCTGCTAAGAAATCTTCATAGAACCGAATTACAATATCTTCCCGGTTCATATTTATTTCAAAATCTGACAGAATAGCTTTCATCTCGGTAGCACGGAGGATACCAAAAATCTCTGCGATCGCTCCTATCAACTCATCACCCAATTCCTCAGCACTGCGTTCTGAAACATCCTTAAACAACTTACGAAGAAATGGATTTGTTTCTGGTAACTGCTGCCAAGCTGTTTGACGGTCAAAAAGGGTTTCTTTTTTCCGCCCTTCTCTCTTATCTCTCACATGACCAAATACCCTAGCTGTAAATAAAGCATAGGCAATAGTTTGAGCATAGATATCAGCAAAACTGTAATCCTTCGGATTATCTGAACTTAGCTTGAGGGAGGGCAATAATTCTCGTTGAAAACTCTTGAGTAAATTATGCAAATATCCGTCTTCTTGCTCTTGCTTATAAACCTGGGGTATAACCTTTTCAATGCGGAGAGCTGCTTCTGCTAACCGTTGCGCCAATTCCTTTGCGGTCTTAATCGGTTCATAGAATACCCACTCCACCAAAGGAACAGACATCAGCCCCCTGGCTGCAATGGGTAATTCACCTTGTCTGAGACGCTTTAACCGTGTCAATAATTGGTCATCATTCCAATCAAAAGTTTGAATTTGCTGTTGACGCAATCCGCCTTCACTGGGAAGTATTAACGGTACTCTGCCAGATGCTTCTTCGGTAGGTAACAGCAAATACATCACTGGCTGCTGTTCAGCTATTCGGGTTGTGTAATGTCCGTAAATTTCTTGTTGCTGCTCTTTGGCAGTTAAAAATCTTCTAGCTTCTTGGTCTGTTACATCTGCAAGTTCATCATAAAAACCAACCGCGACGGGGCAAGTTTCCGCAGCTTCATTTTCATCATCACCAGGGCGCAAATACCAAAACTGTGAACCTTCTGGGTCAAGTTCTTTCACTGGATATCCCAACAGCTGCCGTAGTGCCTCAACACGACTGTTTTTGTCCTTGCCTTTCATAACTACTTGCAACTGTTCTGATGTGAAATCTGCTGTGAAAATCATTAATGCACCCTATCCACAAATTAATTAGTCAATTCAAATAGCGATCACTACACGATAACTTTGTCAAACTGTCAAATACTTCTCTAACAACTCCTTACCCTGTCCCCCCATCTCCTTAAGCTTCTGCTGAATTTTCTCCATTGCGAGTGGTGACGGATTAGAGCGGCCATTTTCCCAACGGTTAATTGTGGGATATGTCACACCCAAATGTGCTGCAAACTGTTCCTGTGTCAGACCAGTCAGCAGGCGAAGTTCGCGGATGAGCTTACCTATCTCCGGCTGTGTGAATACCAAGGGCGGTTTACTGGACATCTGCCTAACCCATGATTTTGATGTAGCAAATAATATATCAATTGCAATCATAAACGCATTTAAACGTAATGACAATGGTTTAAAAGGTTAATTTTTAATGATTACTATTGAGTAAAATGAATACATCTTAAAGATTATTTACAGTAAATTCCACAGTAATCGACATAGGTATTCAATCCCCTGAAATCTTTAATAGGGGAGAGTACATAGCAACTGCAATAGGGGGCAGTACCAAAATATGTAAAACTACATATTAAAACATAAAAAAATTACTGGTAAGTATCTAGGCTTAAGTATTTTAACTATCGGTAAATGACTACATCATTATACACAGGGCTAGAAGATACCTATTCCAATGCAACTTAGCTCACTGAGCATATTTGGAAATTCGTAAGGGAAAAATTGGGACATAGGCACTCCACTCACTAGAAAATTCTTAACGTGAGTTCGAGCGAACTAAAAAAGGGCAGGAGGTAGAGCCGGCAAATCTTTTGGGTAAATGTCAATTTCAATTCAAGAGATAGATGAGGATGATCTCAAATGTAATCCCTTTTCACTCTGAATTTACAGGTGTGCTTGTCAAGCACTCAGGGTTTTGTATCCCAGTCAGGAGGGTGACTTCCTGGCTTAGCCATCCAGGTAAGGGCAGCTTTAGGGTAGACAGATAAAAGCCTTTCACTCCTGCTGAGACAAGATAAAGAAATGAAACTGCTGCAAGTTTCGTTATGTTTATAGCCCGGAAAAATAAATTTAACAGACTACTAGTTACTAGGAAAAGTTAATCTGAACAATCATATCGTTATAATCTTTGTCACCTCCATTAAATAAATCTTCAAAACCAAAGGTGTTATCTCCAAGTTGACGAACATGATCTACACCATCTGGGTTAGCACCCATGAAAGCAAAATAAGCTAGTGAACCATTTCCTAGAGTGTTATTGGGATTATTAGCCAAAAAAGACTCACGGGAACTATTAGCAATTAGATAAGGAGCAAGAAGTCCCTGTAATTGTGCAGAATCTATACCATCACGAGTAAAGTGGGTAACACTACGTTGTGCGATCGCCGCTTCAGCATAACCTGCATCTCCTGGTTTTAAATTACCAATCAGTCCGGTTTCATCATCCACAAGATACCAGCCAACAGTATTGTTATAAGCGGCTTCACTAGCTACTTTAAAGCTGGCTTCTAGTGTGCCTAAATTTCTCAAATCAATCAGTTCTACTCTTCCTTGCAATCCTGTCCCTGGAGGGGTAGATGTTTCATTTGCGACCTGCACATTGAGTACAAGATCATTAAAGACATTATCACTACTGTTGAGGGTATCTTTCCAGGACAGGGTAAAAGCTTCGTTATTCAAGTCAGAAACCTGGAGAGGATCAAAACCATTGCTGTTGGCAGAAGGAATAGCAAACAAGACATTTGCAGGTGTTTTTCCGGCTGTCAGGTCAGCTAAAACTGTCTCAGTGGTGCTATTTTGGACTAAGTAAAAAATCAGGTTATCGCTTCCTGCAAAATTGAGTTGACGAGTAAAGTTAACACCTGGAAGAACGTTATTAGCAAGAGCCGAGAAGATCACTTGGGAATTAGTCAGAGCAGTAGTGAGATAATTGGGATTGTCTGGAGTGATTCCATTAATAGTGCCTTGGTCATCATCAGCAATGAAAACTCCAATTTCGTTGATAGAATTCGTATTTTGTGAAACAAAACTTAGTTGCAGTTGTCTGGTTTGTTCAGGCTTCCCTCCCACATTAAAAACTTGACTGTTGTTACTGTTGTTGAAGTTAGCGACTTCACTGGCAACGGAATTAACGATAATATTGACAGTCGCCGGATTTGAAGTTACTCCACTACTATCTTTGACTGTGTAAGTAAAGCTGTCATTTCCAGAGAAGTTAGTGGTGGGAGTATATGTAATTTCTCCTGTGGTACTATTAACATTAACTGTGCCATTATTGGGGTTAGTTGCTACTTCGACTGTCGTAACGTCTAAGTTATTATCTAAATCACTATCATTATTAAGAACGTTAATTACAACAGCTGTATCTTCCTGGGTTGTTGCAATGTCATCTGTAGCAACAGGAGTATTATTGGCTATAACCTTCTCCACTACAGTGGTATCTAGAATAACGAAATCATTGTTTGCATTTGGGTCAAAGGTATCACTGAAAATCTGACTTCGGCTGCTAATAACTCCTGTGGTACTGGGTGCAGTAACAGTAATTTCCACAGTTGTAGTGGCGCTACTGGCTAAGTTACCCAAGTCAAAGTTGAGAGTACCTTCTGATTGATTAGTAGGAGTTAAGCTGGCTGAAACAAAGGTCACTCCATCGCCTAATGTTTCTGTGAGGTTAATGCCTTGGGATTCTATTGTACCGTTGTTAGTAATAGTAATTGTGTAGGTTAGACTATCACCAATTTGAACTGAATCCGCACTGGCAGTTTTTGTAATTACTAAATCAGCTTGGGCGGTGATTTCAACAGAGGTGGGAGAATAGGCAAAAACTGGCGCGTGGTTATCGTCAAGAGCCATTGCATAAACGTAGTACGTACCGGGAGCAACACCTTGGCTATTCCAGGTGAAAGTATCTGCACCATCTAGTTCTTGAAGACCACTGGCTATGAAAATACCATCATTTCCTGTCGCATCATCGTCATAAAATAGGCTAATTTGAGCTTCAGAATCAGGATCTGTGGCAGTATAATTTATAGTAATTTCTGAAGCATCCGCATTAGAACTAATACTGTTTATTTCCAGAACGGGTCTTTCTGAATCTCGAAAAGCACTGTATTGAACATCACCTAAACCAGTACCATCAACTACATTAATATCCCAGATACCTGCTTCTGGATTTGCAACTACTACAGCGCGAGTTGTAGAACCACTGAGAGTTTCAATTATGGCTATGTCACTGCTATTAGCAAAGTCTGATTCTTGAAGAATAGTACCATCAGGTTTTATGATTTGGACTTGGACATTTTCGGAAGCAGTATCCCAGTTAGCATTGAAAATAACCCAACTTGTACTGGTATCAACTTGAAAACTGTTAATTTCTACTAGAAAGCTACCAAGATTGGCTTCCACTGTACCATCTAAAAAGACTTTGAATGCAACCTCTTGATTACCAATAATAGGAACATCAATTTTACCTGAGCTACGGATGAAGTCATTACTCAAGTTATTGTCATTAGTAAATTCAATAACTGCATTTGCAGATATCAGTTCTTGTCCACCAAAATTTATTTCTTTCTTGACCTTGCCAAACAAAAGAGTATCAGCTTCAAACTCAAGGTTAACATTAGGAGCTTTAACAGTTGCACCGAAGGATAAACCAAAGTCGAAGTTAGAAGTAGCGTTTAACTCACCCTGACCATTAATGATATCACCAATAGATAGATTGATATTTGCATCTAATAATTTTTCATTCAATTTGAGGGTAGCATCACCTTGACCCGTAGCTAACCCTCCTAGTAACTTAACACTACCATTACCTTGAATTTGATTTGTGTTCAAACTACCTGTTAAATCTAATTCGAGTAATGACCCAGAGAAATTAGTAGCACCTGCTAACCAAGAGGGAACAGATACGTTTATTTCTGGTCCAGCAGTTAATCCTAGTCCACCAGTAAATTCAATGGGATCTGCATCTGAGGGAGCAATATTATCAATTTGTCCATTAATGCCTTGTAAGAAGGCTCCAGTTGTACCTATGGGACGATTGAGTTCATCTACTGCTAGGGATAAGTAATTAAATTCACCATTGATAAAGCCAATTCCACCTCCTATTGCTATACCAGTAGGAATCAGAACTAAACCATCACCTTTTATTTCATTACTAATTGTATCGAAATACAAACTAGCTGTTTTTACTTCCCAGACATTCTCAACTATGGAAATGTTTTCAACAGAAATAGAACCTACTAAATCAACTACTAGGTTATTATCGGCATCATAAGCTAACTTAATGAAATTATCATTAGCAAAGTTACCCGTGACATTGTAGATAGTGGGAATGGAAACTATACCTTGTAGCTTCAGGAACTTATCAGGCTGTTCTACATAAATAGCGCCCAAATCAGTCGCTTCCACATCCAAGCGATTTAGAATTTTAAAGTTGATGTCAGGCAATTTAACTGAGCCACCTGTATCTTGATCATCAGTAATTCCTAGATCGTCTATAATTGGAATTAATTGTTGTCCAATTTGTTGACGTGTATTTTCAGTGGTGATACGAAATAACAGAGAAGAAACTAATTCTTGTGTTTCTGGAAATGAATCTGTAAGGAGAAATGATCCCAGAAGAAAATTAAAAAACTCTATATCTGAAAAAGCATAAGTAAAGTAATCACTATTCAGACTATCAACAGAGTTAAATACTTGTGAAGCAATCTCTAATGGCTTAAATAATTTTGTGTTTTGCTCTGTCGAATCATAGTTAACTTCGTTCGCAAGAATGGGATTTAAGTGTTTATTAAAAGTACCACTTCTGACATAATCTAAAAACCCTGTATATCTAAATATTTCATACTGCCCATCAATAAAATCGTCACCCCCAAGACTTACTAAATCTCCAGAAACGATATAATGCTTAACCTCACCTGCTTCTGTGGGGTCAAATTTAATTGCCCATTCTTGAGAAATACCTGGGGCATTAAATGTGAAAATGTCACCTAGTAGTTTGTTTTCATTTTCATAAGTAAAGTCTGCTGCAAAAAATTGTGCTAAAGCTCCTCCTAAACTGTGACCAACAATATTCGGTTGATCATATTTACCTAGCCATTGATTAATTTCAGTCCGTGCTGATAAAAATTGGTTAAATCCAATCCCTTCTGCATTTACATCAGCAAAAATATCTGCTAGAAAGTTTGTGGTTGGTTCTGTACCACGAAGAACTAAGACAGGTTCAAATGTTTCTGATATTAAGCCCAAGCCATATAAACCTGTGTCATTTTTAATGACGCTATCTACAGTATAGTTATATCCATAAAAACTAATTGATTCATTAATTTCCCAATCCTTATACCCAATATCTTTGGCTAAGAACTCGTAGATATCAGGAGTGAGTGATGTAAGTGTTATGTCATTATCAACTATGACTAAACTGGCTGTTGTTTGACTTCCAAGAGTTGCGCCACCAGTGGGATTAGTTAGAGCTAAGTTAATGCTTTCGTTAGATTCGACTATAGAATCATCAACAATCGGAATTTGGATAATCTTGGATGTTGTATCTCCAGCAGCAAAGGTAACTGTTATCGGTGTGTTATCGTAGCCGTCTACTGGAGTAGCAGTTCCATTGCTAAGGGTAACTGTAGCACTGACTTCCCCATCACTTCCTCCACTACGTGTGACGGTAACGGCTACAATAGCTTCACCATTCTCATTGACTCGAAACTCAGAATTGCTAAAGCTAAGGATACCAGGATTGTTTTGATAATTGATATCTTGAATTGTTGCAATACCTTGACTATCAGTTATTTCAATATTTGCATTCGTTGTACTAAGATTTACAAAGAAAGTTTCATCAGATTCAGTTAA
Source organism: Nodularia chucula CCY0103 (assembly GCF_963923915.1). NCBI lineage: Bacteria > Bacillati > Cyanobacteriota > Cyanophyceae > Nostocales > Nodulariaceae > Nodularia > Nodularia chucula. The sequence goes on from NZ_CAWUOL010000142.1 coordinate 7,619, forward strand.
AGAGTCTGTTAACGTCTGAACAGTAATTGTTTTGGTTTTGTCACCTGGATTAAAAGTCAGTATTCCACTTGTAAATTCATAATCCAGCCCTGCAATAGCTGTATTATTGGAAGTTGAGTAATTGACTGTTACAGGTTGTGTATTATCTCCTTCAAGTGTGACAGTAAATGTTGCTAATTCTCCCTCAATAACTACAACATCATCATTAATTGACACAGTGAAGTTATCAGCAACGCTTATTTCTGAAGCAAGAATAGATATTTCGTCATAGGGAATTGTGCTATAAGTGCCATTATTATTGGTATATAGTCGGATGATACCGTTATTTTCCGCATCAACACCATAAGCAACCAAGTCTAAATCGCCATCATTATCGTAATCACTCCATTGCACAGAAGATGGATTCCAACCAATAGATGTGTTATCAATAATCGCTTCTGAAAATCCATTACCGTTATTACGATAAATACCAAAAAAATTGGTTATTTGTAAGTCTTGAGTAATTGCGGAACCAGAGTAGAGAATATCTAAATCTCCATCCTGGTCATAATCACCTAAAATAGGAAAACCACTAGAGAAAGAACTGTTTGGTGGAGCAGAAATGGCTAAATTAGCATAGGGAATTGTGCTATAAGTGCCATTATTATTGGTATATAGTCGGATGATACC
>NZ_CAWUOL010000143.1:0-8044 GCF_963923915.1 Nodularia chucula CCY0103
ACCATATTTTGGGTTATTTTTATCACCTCTTTCTTAACATTCAACACTTCTGCTTCAACCGCAATATTATTGTTACCAATTTCTGCCTCTGCAAATAAATCTAGTTAATATTTGTTCCAAGGAAATTCTGACTTGAATTTTCTGCGCCATTCTCTTGGATTATTGATAGGTTTAGATTCAGTGGTAAACAGTGATAGTTGGTGCATGACTCTGATATCAAATGTTTTATTTATGATTCCTTATGCGATCGCGCGTTTACCCTCAAGAACGGAATCCGGTAGAACTCCTGAAACTGTATTTACTGAATTAATTGCATGGTCGTTACCTCTGATTGATGATTGTTGCTGTTAGTAGTTCTGCTTTCCCTCAAGAATAGGGAGAGAAGGGGGCTGATCGCAATTTTCAAAAGTTGTTAAGGTTTAAATAATTTTGACACTCAAACCAGAATTAACCCCTCCAGGTATGCCCAAAGCAGTATCAAATCCTATATTAGAACGAAGGTCTGCTAGTAATTTTTCTGCATTTACTATTGCTCCAATTTTGGCTTGTGATTCAAGACGAGGATTCATGACTGCTTTAGCACGATAAACTTCAAGTAGCCCAGTTTTACCTTCTATAACTCGACAGCATAAAGCGCGAATATAAAAACGGTTAAACTCTCCTTCTGCTAGTGCTTCAGCAGCATTTATAGGAACCTTAGCAGAAGTATATCCACCTTTTGGCTTTTTTCTTTCTTCAGTTAATTTTATTCTGCTGTTTAACCGTAATTGTTTCGTAAGCCATTCTGCATCATTAGCGGTGATAGCTTCTTTCAGCAATTGTGGGTAGTCTTCTATACCATTTGCACTTAAGCGAGAACTTAAATAAAGTTTATTTTTACTAATGTCTAGCTCTACTTCATCTAGCATTAATTGTCTAGTTCTTTCATCTAAATTAATAAACTGCATTCCCATATTTTTGTCACATCTTAAACTGCAAGTTTGTTTGATCAATAATCAGTGATTGGCTATCGGGTATTGCAAGCGATAGCGAAGCGCTGCTGCAAGCAGATCGCATCCTTCAAATTTCCCCTAAGAATCTGGTTTGAACCACTGATAGCAAATTAACTTGATGTCTTTTTGCTGGATGATTTCGATAGGTTCTATGAAAGAACAATTTTTATTCAGGATGTATCTATATGATTAATATTCATAAATTTATGCCCTCAATAAAAATGCAGCTAGAGAAAATTGCATACTGCTAGGTTTAATCCCTTCGTCTAGAATCAGGTTTAATTTGTCTGTATCCTGTACTAATTGAATAACAAAATCCTCATTACCTAAACCTGCCTTATTACCATCGCTATACTCCTTTAATAGTTTTTGTACAGACTTACTTTCTCGCCAAGAATTGAGTTTTTTGAGCGTACCTCTGACTGCTGCACGTTCTAAACCCTCTGGCAAACTATCAAGCAGACTCAACCGACGCTGAATTTGAGTAATGCGTTCAGATGTGATGCTGATATTTTCTAAAGTTTCTGGTTGTTCTAGCTCTACACTGCGTTGTTGTTTTAATTTCACCAGTTCGTTGTAAATTGATTCAGCGCATGATAGTAAATACTTTGTAGAAAATATATTGCTGGCTACTGGAGTTTTGATAGCAGTAGCGATCGCTAAACCATAACCATCTTTTTCTCCTGTCTGGTCATTCCAGAATATGGTTTGCTGTTTGTCTATAATTGGTTCGCCATTGGGACCAAAATATTGTACTGTTAACGCTACTAACCCAGTTGGTTCTTTTGGTTCATTTGTACGTCCTACAGCAATGGGGTTAGCTTGATAGTCTTCACCTAATTTTTTTAATAGTTCACTTAGTTCTTCACTGTGTAAAATCTCATTTTGAGTGTAAAGGTCACGATTAGTTTCTTGTTTTTTATAAGCATCCTCTTGTAAATTACCTTGTTCCATTTTTCTAGCTTTGACTAAACTTTGAATAAAATCAACATATCCTGGTAAGATTTCATCATCAAACAAAGTATCACCATAAATTGAAGCCCCTAAAGTATTCATGCTGGGAATAGTGGGAATATTTCCTTTGAGGTCAACACCTTTAAGCTTTGTATCCTGTTGGACTAATTCTCCTACAAGTTTTTTATGCAAATTGGATAGGCGAGAAGCTTGTCTAAGTAGTTGACTTTCACTGTTAGCATAGTAAATATAAATATGTTCCGCTTTGTGTTGTTTAGGTCTATCAATACGTCCAATTCTTTGTTCTAGAATCATTGGATTCCAAGGCAGGTCAATATTAATTAGGTAATCAGCATCTTGCAAATTTTGCCCTACTGATAATGTTTCTGAGCCAATTAATACTGCAATTTCTTCTTCTGGCTTTGGGCGTTCAGTGGGATTTTTGCAAGCAGCGTCTGGGGCAAATAGTCTAAAGATACTTTGGCGATTTAAAGTAACTGGACTGCGTTTAGGTTGCAGTGCCTGACCAGGACTTACTTTTTGTGGTTTGTTTGAATTACTGGGGTAATACACCTTTGTAGAACCAATCAGCATCCCAATACCTTTAGATGCGATCGCACTGTCACGAGCCATGTAGCGATAATAATCTATTACCGTGTCGCTAAAGGTGGAAATTAGCAGTACCTTGTGACCGAGATTAACTAATTCGCGGACTTTTTGGGTAACTTGTTGTTTTTTGTGGTCAACCAGAAATTCATCTATTAGTAGAGTTTGAATTTGTTCTAGTTGTTGCAAGTCACCTTCACAATCAGCCAAAATTCGATGATAAATTTCCTGAGCTTTGCTAGGATTATCACGTAAGGCTTCGGTAGCTATTTTTATAGAACGCCTTAACTGCTGACGTTTTTGTTGTTGTTCTGCTTCGTTTTCGTTTTCATCTTCTTCCTCTTCCTCATAGTCTTCATCCCAACCTTCACTGTCATAATCATCTAAGAATTTTTCTGGTTTATCTTTTTTATCAGATTCAAAATTGTAGTGAATTAGTAAAAATTCTTTCAGCCCGTCAGCATCAGGGGAAACTGACTTTAGACGGTATTGCATTTGCTGAATGCGATCGCCAAAGTTTTTGATAGTTCGGCTGAGGGCATACATACTAGATTCAGCCCGTTGTAGGAAGAAGCGGCGTTGATTGGCTAATAAGCTACGCTGTTCTACATTACCTGTTAAATAGCGAATGGGGTCAGCAAAGGGGATATAAAGATTGGTTTGAAATTGGGTGAAAATTTGGTCTAGTGCCTGTTCAGTGCTGGGTTCAAATTGCACTGGCAACCATTCTGCTACTCGTTTGGCATACAAGTTTAAATCTGGGGTGGCTTCTCGCAGCATTTGTCTGGTGCGTTGAAGAAACAATTCCCGGTAGGTGCGGCGAAATAGTTCTGTATTATCTGTAAAATTTTCTACCCCAATTTCCCGATTTTGAAACCAGTGGCTAACTTCGGGAGGGAATTTTAAATCATTAAAGCCTTCTGGACGGCTAATAAAGGGTGAGAGGATGTTATAAATATCTTCCCGGCGATTGTTCCAGGGTGTAGCAGTTAAAAGTAGAAAGTAACGCTGTCTGCCAGATTTGCGATCGCTCTCCTGGATCTGTAAGCAAGTCTTGTGAATGCGGTTTTTATAGTTACGGATACCTTCGTGTGCTTCATCAATAATTACTAAGTCTGCTCCACCATAACGATTGAAGTCTGCGAAGAAGTTACCACCTTTGCGGCTCATTAAGTTTTTGTTATACAGTTCGTAATCCTTACTGTTAGGCTTAAATCCTAATTCGGCTAATTCTCTTTCCCAGTTGAGATGAAGTTTTTTGGCTGCAATAATGGCAATTTTGGCTTGACCATTCTGTTGACTATATAACCGTGCGACAGTAGCAGCTAACCGAGTTTTGCCTAAACCTACGGCATCTGCACAGACAGCAACACCAAAATCCTGCGTGACTCTGAGGCAATGTTGCGCTCCAGATTTTTGATGTTCAAACAAGATGCTTTGGTTTAAAAGCTCGTCTAGCAAATCACTACGTTCAACCCGGAATTGACGGGGGCGCTGCTGTGCCAGCCAGTAGAGAAAATCATTAGGAGTGCCATGATTACCAGCCAAAATTATTTCTACGGCTTGTTTAAATCCTTCAATTTCTTCAAAATCAGGAATTTCTAGGGACTGGCTGACTACAGGTGGTTTTTGGGGTGAGGTGTGATAAGTTCCCCCTGTTGTTTTGACTTTGAACTGAGTTAGGGGTGTTGGTGGGTGATCCGGGTCTACCTCAACTTGGCCAATGATACGTTCTGGTTCTTGGCTGTCAATGGTGACTGTCACTAATTCATCATCAACAACTTCTATTGTTTCTATTGTGTCTAAATTTTGACCTGTAATTTCAACGGCTGTCGTTTCCCCTGGTGGGAACTCATCAGGTGTGATGGATTCAATTACGGGTGCTTTTAGCTGACTGCGGCGATCGCGTTCTGTTAATACCTGTTGTAAAAACTCTTGGCTGAGGTCAAAGGTTAGGTCTTCTTGCTGCCACTCGGCATCAAATTGATGAATGCTGTCTAGTATGGCTTCTGTATCTAATTCATCCCAAGAATATAGGAAAGTGACACTTTCGGCATTTTTGGAATGTGCTGCACGAGTGAAATTATCGGAACCATCATGTTGAATATGGTTTTCTAGCTGGTCACTCAGGATACCTGTTTTTTTGTGATAGATGGCTTTACCTGAGTTCATCTTAATTAGTTTAATCTGCAAGAATCCCAGTCTGACTAATTCTGCGAGGATTTCTGTATGACTCAACTCACTATCTTCTAAACCTTGCAGAAATTCTTGTAAGGTGCGTTGAGCAAATTGGATGCGATAAGTGGGGTCGTGTAGTTTTTCTAGTTCTTGAATATCTGATTTTTTAGTAAACCCCTGCCAGTCCATTAATAAACGAATTTGTCCTTCAGTTTGAATGATTGCAGCTAGGGGTTCTTCATATAATTTTAAAACACCACTATCAAAGTAGGCGGTAGAACGGCGATAAATTTTGGTGCGTTCTAAGGTTTTAGTAAAAAACTTATGATATTTATCTATGTCATTTGGTAAATTAAAACGGCGTTGGCGACCTTTAATTTCTAAAAAACTACCTGCTAATAATGCCTTTTCTTTGGTAACATTTTCTTTATTTAAGAATTTTTCAATGATGCTAAGTTTGCAGGTTCTCAATAGAGTAACACTAGGTAAATCTCCTTCTTTGATAGGAGTATACTCAAATACCTTTGCTGTTTTGGGGTCTATTCTTAAAAGTTTATGAGTTGCTTGTTTGTTACCAATACCTAAAAATTTTACGACATTGTGCAGTAGATTATCAGCGTCACGATGTTTAAAAACTACCCAATACTGATTATCAACGCCTTTGATGGCATTACCTATAAGCAGGTAGTAAGGGCGTTGTTTACGAATTAGTTCTTGAATAAAATTTTCTAGCATTTTAGATTCTTAGATACATATAAACTTTTAAAATATAAAAAATAAACTATTCATCATCATCATCATTTATAAAATCACTGTTTTTTTCTTCCGACCAGGCATCATAGCTTCCCGCATCATCAGGCTCATAACCAGTTCTTTCACACCAATAAATAAAATCACTTTCATACCGATAGTTATATATAGCTTCAACATCAAAATCATTGTTGTCAATTTCATGTTTTTGCTTGCTCAATTTAATTGAATTATTTATTTTCTTAGCAAAATCTTTCTTTGTTGAATCCAATTTGTTTATACTACGGAAGCATATATCACGATGATATAAAGATTGTAGATTATTAGGATCTAATTCTACTGATTTTGTATAATTTAATAAGGCATTTTCTTCATCATTCAACTTATGGTAGAAAATATCTCCTATTTCTTGGTAGGCAGTAGCTTTATTAATTAAATCATTTGAATTATCTAAATTAATAAAGTTTTTTAAATCTTCTATAGCCGATTTGTAATCTCCTTTCTTGCATTTTACTGTTTTTATTTTTTTATAAATTTCATAGCAACTTTGATTTATATCAAGTGCTTTATAACAATTTTTAATAGCATTTTCATAGTCTTGAGATAATATATAGGAATCTATTAAAATCCAATAAGCATCTAAATTTCTAGGATTTCTTCGGACAACATAATCGCAATCCTGTATGGCTTCACTATATCTTTTTAATTCCTTAAAATTACTAGCACGCTGAATATATAACTCTAAATTGTTAGGCTCTTTTAAAATGTTTTTGGTTATTTTTGAATTTTCTTTGCTTATTAAGTAAATGTTTCTCTTAGCATCCTCTTCTTTTTTAAACTCTAGATAAGAATAATAAAAAGCTAAGAAGTGAGCGAATATAACAAATATAAAAGAAAAAACAGGAGGAAGTCCTGCAAACATTCCCACTATTACAATCATTGGAGTTATTATAATCAAAGAAATTAGCCCATAAAAAATGGTTTTAATAAGTGCTACAATCATTTTTATTTCCGTTTTTAACTGTGTTATTACTTTATTTACTGAATAGGCCACTCTGGAATTGCATCGTCAATTAACTGCATTAAATCCATAGTCTCTTTGAGTGCAACAACTACACGCTGATAATGTAGGATATCACCATCATTTAGGGTGCGTCCTTTGCGGTCTTTGAGCCATTTATGACAAACTTGATAACCTCCTATGTAAAAATTCCAAACTTCTTCCGGTACTCCTATAAATTTGTCACCTTTTTTGTTGATGACAACAGCATCATTGTTATATTTAGGATGTCCAGCATCCACTATTTGATTACCACCATTTTCTGTAAATTGTGTAATCATGTTGTTTAGTTTAGGTGATTTCATTAGGTGCAGTGCTACTAATTCTTCTCCATATTCTGCAAGTTGACTGAATAGGTTATTGTCACTGGTGAGGGGAACACGGGGGAAGTCTATTTTCAGAAATTCAGCGTAGCGGGTGCGGTAGGTAGGGGAGTGGAAAATGGCGTATATGTAGTAAAATATGATTTCTGGTGTGGGGAGATAACCAAGGTTTATTTCTATTTTTTTTAGGAAGTCTTCAGAGAAATTGGGGCGTTTTTGTTGTTGGAGTTCTTGGGGGTTGTTTGTGTCTGGGTAGAGATAAAGTGGGAAAATATAGTCTTGTCCTTTATTTCCTAAATAAAAAGTTCCGTGACTTGTTAGCATTTGAGTAACTCCAAAATGACTATAATCATCATTTACTATTTGCCTCATGCTAATTAAGCCTAAATTTTCATTATCAATCATGTGTTGCATAACCTGCCATGCTGGGCGACTTGTTAAACCTACACGATAATAAATCCATCTAATATCAAATGGTTTGTATAGTAGCTGCTTAATGTTATTTTGTTCATAAGTAGTTTTATTTCTTTTTTCTAACAAATCATAACTTGATGAATTGTTAATATTATATACTTTTATAAAATTTTCATCATTTAAACATTCTGAGGAATAAAAATATTGAATTATATCCTGAAGATTATTTTCATTAAAATTTACAAATAATGGATCTCTATCAGTTTTTATACCACTATTCTTAAACAGAAAAATATTAATTAAATGATAATATTTATAATATTCATTTTCATAATTAAAATTTCTGTAGTCAAACAAATAGTAAGGTTTTTTTGGTATAATTATTTGAGGTGAAAAGAGAGCAGCATTATTTAATACTTGATATTTATCTTCTCTTAAGCCATATTTTTCTGCATAGGATATATTCGATAAAGGGCAATTTTGAGTTTTCAGAAAAAATGCAATACTAACACCTTGGGTAATATCAAAAACATTTTCATCTTTTCCTTCAGTTGTTTCTCCTGTTTTTCCTTTTACACTTCCATGAAGATTAAAAATATTGATATCATTAAAAGATGATATTAAAGTTGATCTTAGTCGCCGATGGGTTATAGCGTTAATAAAAGTATTATTGATAATAAATGCAGTTATCCCTTGCCCAACTTTATCAATCTTACAGCACTTCCGTCTGTTATGAGGTACACTTAATTAAGATATAAATACTTTAA
>NZ_CAWUOL010000144.1:0-8007 GCF_963923915.1 Nodularia chucula CCY0103
CAATCCTCTCCTAGAATCCCACTGTCAATAGGGTTTGAGACGCGCTAACCCTGCCTACTAAAGCCAGAGCAAAATATAAACGCTGCGTTTCCCCACCAGCTAACTTACTCGCCGATGTTTCAGATTTATCTTCAAGACGAACCCTTTTCAAGATAGCTGAAACTGTCTGTGAATTAGGATAGTAGCTTCTTACAAGCTGGACAAGTTCTTTAACTTTCAAATTGGGGGGAACATTTGTTTTTTGTAAAACTACACCTACAGATGTTTTGGCAGATGATTCTTGAGGAGAAAGCCCCATGAGTTTGACTTCTCCTTCATTTGGTTGGATAATTCCTAAAATTAAATTAAGTAAAGTAGTTTTACCTGCACCATTCTCTCCTCGCAATACTAAAAATTCCCCTTTCTCTACAAAAAAATTAACCTGATTAAGAATAGGAATTTTACTAAAACCTTTAGAAAAAGTTTTGCAAACTTGGCTAACTTCAATTAGTCGATTCATTGTCAATTTCTCTATGATAACTAAGAGGATATTTTAAAATTTTTGGGCGAATATAATTCGCTACTACACAGGCAAAGTCCACCTGCGTGGACTAATCAAAAAATCGGTTTTTTAACCCGCGCAGGCGGGTTTAGTTTGTATAGCCGCGACTTCTAGTCGCCAGGGCTGTAATAAATTAGACTTTTCAAACAACCTCTAAGATAGATGAAGGGAAGAATAGATAAAGAACCAGACAGCAGAGGCTATACCAACAGCAGGTAGTAAGGAAATTCCCAAGAATGTAGTTAAAACTATAACTGTTGCTGTTCCTCCCGCAAAAGCCCAAAAATCATTGGTTAATGTAGAAGAATGTCTCCCCACATCACTACAAAAGCTTAAAATACACAAGTCATTCCCCCTAGTAACAAGGAAAAAGGTAGCGACTATTCCAATAATAAAAAGTCCAATTATAATCAGTTTACTTAAATCAAGTGATAAAATTGAATTTTGATTTTTAGCTGGTACAGCTTCCAAGGGGATAGCTGTATTATTACTGATTTGATTATCTGAAGTCTTTACTTGATTGATAGAAGAATTTGATAATTGTTGTGTAGTATCTGCGGAACTATTATTATCTTGAGGGAGAGATTGCATGGCTAATTTTTCCTAAAATAGACCTTTGAGTATTTAAACTTGGTGGTTCAATTCGATCCAATAGACAAAACTGTTCTAATAGCTAACCAAGTAACAAATCCAACTCCAATAATAACGGCTATTGGAGCGCTTCCAATTAAAGCCATACCTGTTGCTGCACCTATAGCAATAGTACCAGCAGTGACATCAGGAGATTTTTCTAAATTTTCCCATACGGTATCGGGTGAATTTTTACTAGGGTTTTTTAGAAGATTTGAAGTTTCATGTTTATGTTGACTGTTCGGTTGAATTTGAATAATCTTGTTTTGCTTGATATTGGAAGACAGTATTTGATTAGGTTTTTTTAGGCATTCTTTTGGAAGATCACCAGACCAATGAATCATAGGATTGCAAGAGTGTTGAACCTGCAAAGTAGTAGTTACAAGTAAAACAGTCCATGTCAATAAGCAAACTAGCAGGATTGCTTTAAAATGCGATCGCAGAATTTTGTCAAGCCAAGATAAAGGAGACTTGATTGAGAATTGCATAGCTAAAAATGTGTGCAGAAATTTATAACAGTTCAGAGAGACAGTTTTAACCAGAAAACAACTTACTTTCTGCCTCCTTTACTAATATGCCCTATAGGAAGTCTGCTGTAACTTTTTTACGCAAAATTTTTATATATTAAGGGAGAGCGAAAATTTTTGGAGGGATATGGGGTACATAATGCGGTAGGATGAAGCGATGCTAGACTCTTATGAACCTGTAATCTAGGAGTTAAAAATAGTGCTGCTGGGCATCATCCCTATGATCTGGAAGCGGATATTTGTAAGCAGCAACAGCAAGATAGAAAATTTGCATTACACGCTCCATCTGGCAATGGAATGAGAGGATATTCACCTAAACCATTTCATCATCTACGGTAAGCAGTACGGGATTACCCAACCAAGTGGTAAGTGGTACAACATTTAGCGATCGCGCTTATGAAGTAAAAATTTTGCAAGATGATATGATAATTAGCGGGCAAGATGCCCGCACCACAAGAATTTATGGATGTTTTCTCAGCTTAATAAGGCCATTTCCAATCGCGGATTTCTGGCATATCGTCGCCGTGTTGCTCAATGTATTGTTTGTGTTCAATCAGCTTATCTTCTAACATTTGCCTCATATAAGCGGCTTTAGCACCTAGTTGGGGTACGCGGTCAATTACGTCCATGACTAGATGGAAGCGGTCTAAATCGTTCAACACAACCATATCAAAGGGGGTAGTTGTGGTTCCTTCTTCTTTGTAACCACGGACGTGTAAGTTTTTGTGGTTGGTGTGGCGATAAGTTAAACGATGAATCAGCCAGGGGTAGCCATGAAAGGCAAAGATAATGGGTTTGTCGGTGGTAAAGATGGTGTCAAATTCTTTACTGCTTAAACCGTGGGGATGTTCGCTTTGAGGCTGGAGTTTCATCAAGTTGACGATGTTCACTACCCGTACTTTTAATTCTGGGAAGTGCTGGCGGAGAATGTCTACTGCTGCTAGGGTTTCTAAGGTGGGAACGTCTCCAGCACAAGCCATGACTACATCTGGTTCGCTACCTTTGTCGGTACTAGCCCATTCCCAAATACTTAAGCCTTTGGTGCAGTGCTTGATGGCTGATTCCATGTCTAGGAATTGTAATGATGGTTGCTTTCCGGCGACGATGACGTTGACGTAGTGGCGACTTCTCAAGCAATGGTCTGTGACTGATAGGAGAGTATTTGCATCGGGTGGAAGGTAGACGCGAATGATTTCGGCTTTTTTGTTGAGTACGTGGTCGATAAAACCAGGGTCTTGGTGAGAGAAGCCGTTGTGGTCTTGTCGCCAAACGTGGGAGGTGAGTAAGTAGTTGAGGGACGCAATGGGTCGCCGCCAAGGTATATCACGGGTGGTTTTCAACCATTTGGCGTGCTGGTTGAACATGGAATCGATGATGTGGATGAATGCTTCATAGCAGGAGAAGAAGCCGTGACGACCTGTGAGTAGGTAGCCTTCTAACCATCCTTGACAGTTGGTTTCGCTGAGGACTTCCATGATTCTACCGTCGGGTGAGAGGTGGTCGTCTTCGGGGAGGATGTTGGCTACCCATGTCCGGTCTGTGACTTCTAGGATTGGACCGAGGCGATTTGATGCGGTTTCGTCGGGGCCAAAGATGCGAAAGTTTTTGCTGTCTGCGTTGAGTTGCATGATGTCCCGCAGGAAGTAGCCGGTGACTTTGGTGGCTTCGGCGTAGGTTGTTCCTGGGTTGGTGACATCCACTGCGTAGGTGGCGAAGTCTGGCATTTTTAGATCCCGCAGTAGCGCACCGCCGTTGGTGTGGGGGTTGTCGCCCATGCGTTTGTGGCCTTTGGGGGCGAGTTCTGCGAGTTCGGGAATGAGTGTTCCGTTTGCGTCGAAGAGTTCTTCTGGTTTGTAACTCTTCATCCAGTCTTCTAGGAGTTTGAGGTGTTCTGGATTACCGACGACGTTACCAAAGGGGACTTGATGCGATCGCCAGTAATCTTCGGTTTTTTGTCCGTCTACTTCTTTGGGGCCTGTCCAACCTTTGGGGGTTTTGAGGATAATCATCGGCCACTGGGGACGACTGCTGAAACCGTGTACACGGGCTTCTCTTTGGATACTTTGAATTTCGGCGATCGCAATATCTAAAGTGTCGGCCATTTGCTGATGCACATCTGCGGGGTCGGAACCTTCCACAAAGTAGGGTTTGTAACCATATCCCACAAATAGGCTTTCTAATTCTGCATAACTCAATCGCGCTAGGATGGTGGGGTTAGCAATTTTATAGCCGTTGAGGTGTAATATCGGCAATACTGCACCATCATTAATGGGATTGAGAAACTTATTAGAATGCCAACTTGTAGCTAAAGCCCCAGTTTCCGCTTCGCCATCACCCACTACAGCAGCGACAATTAAATCTGGGTTATCAAAAGCTGCACCATAAGCATGAACCAAAGCATAACCTAATTCCCCGCCTTCATGAATTGAACCAGGGGTTTCTGGGGCTACGTGGCTAGGAATCCCACCAGGGAATGAGAATTGTTTGAAGAGTTTCTTCATTCCCTCAGCATCTTGGGAAATGTTGGGGTAATATTCGCTGTAAGTCCCTTCTAAGTAAGTATTTGCTACCAGTCCAGGGCCGCCATGACCAGGGCCAGCTATGTAAATAGTGTTCAGGTCATACTTTTTAATTACCCGGTTGAGATGAACATAAATAAAGTTCAAACCTGGGGTAGTTCCCCAATGTCCTAAAAGTCGGGGTTTGACGTGTTCTTTCGTTAAAGGTTCTCGTAGTAAGGGATTATCGAATAGATATATTTGTCCGACTGAAAGATAGTTAGCTGCACGCCAATAAGCGTTAATTTTCCGTAGTTCTGATTCCGTTAGCGGGTTGGTTTTTGGACTACTTGTTAAAGTCATATCACCCTTGATGACAAAATATTTGGATCAGGTCTTTAGTGTTCTAAACTACCGAGTTTTAGTCAGCATTCCATCTAACTAATGACTAATTTTTCCTGTTTTCCCGGAATATGCGGCAAACTTATTGCTGCTTATGGTTAATCAATTGAAAAAATATATCAATGAAAGGTTAACAAATTTAGTATTTTATTCAACAATTTTTAAGTTTCATTTAATATCTCGAAGAGATAAAAATATTTCTGCAATACTCTGTATTTACAACATCTGGCATCTTCCCTATGGATGATTTATGAGGTAATATCCCACCCTCCATAAGAAGCAAGGGAGCGGGGATCTGGGGGGAGTTAGAAATTACTTGACACGGAAGGCAGCTTAACAACCTTTCCTCTTCTTCCTTGCCCCTGCCCCTCTGCCTCTTCCTACTCCCTACTCCCCAGCCATAGCTAATCAATTAACTCTAGCCCGAAACCTAAAAAACCCATAGGAATCACTCGGACTACCGGGATTTGTGCTATTGGGAACATCACCTAAATCCACAACTACAGCGCCATTGGTGTTAAAACCTCCACAGTTAATATTGCTGTAAACATCGGTGGGTTCTATGCCTGCGGGGAAATGCTGCCCTGCATCACCATCTTGAATACCAGTAAGAGCGTTGGAAGTCCCATCATAACTGAGCAGAATACCCCTGTCGGCTCCGGGATCACCGCCATTAAAGGTGTCGGGAATAAAAGTGGTATTTTGGGGAAGGCGATCGCACAGTAAGACATTTAGCGCCGTAGTATCACCTGTAGAGAGAAAATAAATGGTATATTCTATTTCATCCCCAGGAACGATAACACCACCATTTAACCGACCTTGTAAGTAATTACCAGGCCAATTAGGCTGATTATCATCTGCATCAAAGGGCGCAGGTACATAATTCGGAGAGTTGATATCATCAACCCCGTCAATTAAATCTGTGTATTGGGTAGAATTAACAGCCGTAATCCGTTTAACTAAAATAATATTAGGGTTATTAGCCATTGCTTGGTTAAACCCAAAATTTTGATCATTTATGTTACTACCAGCCACATTCACAGCTAAGTTATTCGGTGTACTTAAGACCTCTCCACTGGGAATATTGGGGTCATTAGTATCAACTTGAATTGTGTAGTTGCCATTACCAACACCCAGAAATAGGTATGCACCATTAGCCTTTGTATTAGCAGTGGCGACAACGTTATTACTAGCATCTATTAATTGTAAAGTAACGTCGGCAGGTAAAGTAGGTTCCCCAGGATTGAAAATACCATATCCAGTAGTGAAGGCGTTATCTACGCGGCGAAATCTGAGCGTGTCAGCGACTAGTATTAAAGAATAGTTGTTTGTCCCAAGTTGAAAGGCTGAGAGCCTTAAATCATTGGTTGCGCCCACGCCATATGCTAAATTTATGTTGCTATCACAATTTGTGGGATAGTTACCAGCATCACATGGATTAGCTACCTGAGTATTATAGTTAATAGACGGTACTGTTTCGTAGGTGGCTGTGACGTTAGTTATACCTACTTGGGCGGCTACTGGACTGCCGGTGAGGAGTGCGATCGCAATGGTTGTCAGGAATGCGATCGCACCTGCTAGGGTGAGGATGATGATTTTTTTCGCACGCAGAGGCGCAGAGGCGCGGAGGGTGAGAGTTTTCTTGTTTGATTAGTCGGTGTTCCCCGTACTGTCACTTGGACTATAGCCGGGGGTTCTGTTGCACCAACTATTTGTGCAGAGATAGTATTTAAACCTTCTTGCAGAGAAACACCAAACCATGTCTGCGTTACTAAATTAGTGTTTTCATTGGTTTCTGTTCTCCCAATGGAACTCTCATCAGCCAATACACCATTTACCCGTAATTCGATCTCTTGACCGATGGGAAATTGTAAAATTACGGTACTGGCTGGTACATCTGCAATGGTATCTGTACTAGGAGTGAGAATTTTTACCGTGGGTGATTCCTGTGGTAATTCTGCCAGTTGCAGTAAACCTTTGGGTAGTGGTTGACCTGTTGCTGGTTGAAATGATGGAATTTCTCTGGGAGGGGTGGCTAAATCTGCTGTTTGACTCTCGGCTTTTAACTCCGCTAGTTGACGTAAGTTTTGCAGTAATTTTCCATCCATACCTCCCACACCTCCCACACTTCCCACACTCCCCACACCTCCCACACTCTCCGGAAGGTTAACGGTAGCATCGGAGTTTTCTGCATGGGCGATCGCCGGATATAATATGATGCTGATAGACCCGGCCACGGCGGCCATTAATTTTAAATTAAAAGTAGTATTCCCTGATGCTATGGCTTTCATTGATCAACTTGCTCCTCAAGGCTGGGGGTAACGGCGAAGTTCATACGCACCAACCCACCAGGTTCTAACCGGACTAAGCGAGATTGGCTATTGCGTTCGCGGAATTTTTCATTGGGAGCTAAGGTATAACCAGGGATACTAGTCAGGTCTAAAACTCCTGTATGGCTTCCGGGTAAAACATTGGCTACAGAGAATAAGCCATTGACATCAGTAGTAATGCGGTTGCCATTTTGTAAAATAACTACTGCATTGGGTACACCAGGCTCATCTGCTTGTTGTTCACCATCAAAGTTTTTATCGACAAACACCCGACCGATGATAGTACCAGTGTCTGAGGTAATTCCTCGGCGGATTCTTAAGTTATGGGTAGCTGGACCATCTTTGATATTAAAGTTGTTATCTACCCGTTGTGCATTCACAATTGCACTATTGCGACCACTACCCCGCACAGCGTCAGGGGTGAGTTGCACAGCATAGGCGATATTTAAAACTTTGTCGGTGGGAATTGTGGTTTGGGGATTAAATGTGATATCAGAACCGTTGTGAGATGCAGTGATTTCTACTGGTTGACGATCCATTTCAGCGATGACTGATTCGGGTAAAAACCTAAATCCTACAGGTAAGTTATCGGTAACAACTAGATTATGCACATCTGCATCACTTTGATTGCGAATCGAGAGGCGATATATAGCTGTATCACCGGGTTCTGCGGTGGCGCGATCGCCTGTTTTAATCATCTGCAATTGATTACTTTGACACATCCCAGTGCTAAAGCGGAAGGCTAATAAATCTAGTCCCACAGTTTCTGCATTGGGAACAATAACTACTCTATCTGTAAAACTAGTACCTCCTGTGGTGGTGATGGGTTCACCATCTAAAGAAGTGGCTCGATATTGAATTACATTATTATTTTCGCCATCATTTGCTAATATTTGGATTCTAATCCGTCGTTGCTGATAAATAGAATCTTCCGGGGGATTGACGACAAAAATATAAGTTCTTCCGGGGTCAGTTTGACCAAAATTAGGATCTAATAAAAAATTATAAGTGCCTCGTGGCTCTTGATTAAGTAGGTGGGCGTGAAATAACCAAAATGTGTAACAATAAGTAAATACAGT
>NZ_CAWUOL010000145.1:0-7926 GCF_963923915.1 Nodularia chucula CCY0103
TATTTTGTACTACTTTGATGGCTTTTTTTATCTGTGACAGTTTAGGGTGCGGAATGTGGGATATAGTTATGACATTGGGCGAATTTGCTGAATTATGGGAAAAACTCCCTACTCCCTACTCCCTACTCCCCACTCCCTACTCCCCAAATTCTTAGCGGTGCTGATGCTGTTCTAATAATGCTTTCGCTTTGGGTTTGTAAATTAAATAGAACAAGGCTTCTAAATACCGTAATAAGTCTTCGCGGTTTTCTTTGGAGGTAAAGTTCCAAAAGCCATAAATCCGTGCTAAGGATAATAGCTTGGTGGTGTGAATTTTCCAGGTATATGTACTCAATACTCGGTTAATCCCTTCATGGGAAATAGCATCCCAATACTGAGGACTTTGATCACATTTGCTCACAAATTCTAAGATTTTAGCGGCTGTTTCTTCTAAATTTGTGGGGTTAATATAAAAGCCATTTACCTTATCTTGAATAATTTCTAACGGTCCACCAAATTGGGTAGCAAAAGTTGGTAGTCCGGAAACCATAGATTCTAAAATTGTTAAACCAAAGGCTTCAAATAAAGCTGGTTGGACAAAGATACCTTTGCGGTCAGCAATTACCCGGTAAATTTCACCAGAATCAGATTTGCTTAAGCGCACACCTAACCAACGAATCTTACCGTAAAGATTGTACTGTTCAATGATTTGATAGAGTTTGATAATTTCGTCCCGTTCTTCGTTGTCGCCGGAATCTTCTATCCGTAATTTACCAGCGATTAAAATTAAGTTGCAATGTTCTTGCAATTCTGGACTTTGACCATAGCATTCTGCTAAACCTGTGAGGTTTTTAATCCGGTCAAGACGGGCTACGGAGAACAGAGGGCGCTTGCTGGGGTCATCTAATTTACCAAAGATTTGCTGAGGATCTTCCAAGTTAAAGAGGATATCCGCTAGGCGATCGCAATCAGCTTCCACTCGGTCTGCGGTGCGGGTATAGGGGAAGTAATAACTCTCGTTGACTCCAGGAGGTACAACGTTAAATTTAGGACTAAATAATTCAATTCCGTTAACTACGTGGTATAACTCCGGCATGGTAAAGCATTTGTAAGACTCGTACTGTCCCACACTATCGGGTGTCCCGACAATTTCTTGATAGGTACTGCTAATCACGAAGTTTGCAGCATTCATCGCAATCAAATCAGCAGTGAATTGCAAGGAAAAATGATATTTATCTTCTAATTCTTCCCAGTACAGGTTACTAAACAGGTATTTGGATTTTTCTAAAGCGTGGGCGATGTTACACTGAGTCACATTCATCCGTCGGGCTAAGAGAAAGGCTACCAAGTTACCATCAGAGTAGTTACCAACGATTAAATCTGGTCTACCTTGAAATTCTGCCAAGAGTTCTTTTTCCGAGTCAATAGCAAAGGTTTCTAGATAAGGCCAAAATTCAAACCGGGAAATCCAGTTTTGGGTGATATTGGGATTAAATTCCCGCAGAGGTACGCGCAAAATCCAGGCGTTTTCTGTCCCGTGAACTTTTTCTAACCGTTGATTACACAGTGTCCCGTCACTATTAGGAATCAGACGAGTGAGAATAATTACCTTTGGTTCCACGTTCAGCCCATTTAAACCAGCTAACTCAGCATCTTCTTGGAGTTGCTTTTCTAGATTTTTAGCTTGGTCGAGGACATAAACCACTTGTCCACCAGTATCAGGACGACCGAGAACCCCTTCTTGACCGAACCAACCATGCGCCGATACCAGGACGATTCTAAAAATCATCGGGATGCGAGAGATAAAGGCTTCAATGGTTTGGGGGTCAGGAGAATCAATTAACTCATCTAAAATATCCAGGGTGTCACCTACCCGCTTGGCTGTGTTACCCCAACCCGGTTCAAAACCCATCATTTGCAATTCAAAGCGGAATTGTTCGTAGGGTTCGTCTTTGGGGCGACGATTGACAAAGGTAATGGCTTTTTTAATTTGGTCAGAAAGTTGGTGTTGAGTCTTGATGCGATCGTTAATCAGCAACTGTACACCGTTGTAATGGTGGAGACGCAAGAAATTTAATAAACTCTCCAGTAATTGCTTTGAGTCTTGAAATATTTTGCTGGATAGATAGCGGTTGAGAAATTGTACCCCTTTACCAATGTTTTTCGGGTCGCGGATAATTGGGGTGTAATCATAGAAGGGGCCGAAATCCAGTTCTAGTAAATCACCTTCTTGGGGATTAAATTTATTTACGAAGCGATCGCGTAGATCCAGTAATTCCTCTACTGTCATTGGCTCAACATTCAAATCCTCTGTTAGCCGATAAACTTCCTGACTAGCAATTTTAGGACGAATGATAAAACAAAGATTGGAATCTTCTTGAATAATTTCCTGAGTATAGTAAATTAGTTTGCCTAAGCGAGAAGCAGCAGCAGTCGTTTCTGACTTATCGGATTTGGAACAATAATCAATAAATACATTTAGGATGTCGTTACGCAGCAGGTAATTTTTTTCTTCCTGGCGTAATTGACTCAAAAACGAACGCAAATCGCTTTTTTCTTCACTATCCAGGATCGCTTGGATTAATTCAGACATGGAAACCCCTAAAGTTAAACTTGCATTTTGACTAGCAGGACAGAGTTCACACCTCATCCTTAAGTCTCATTACATATAAACACAAATCAATACAGACCCATTTTCTATCTGTGTTCCAGAAATTAGCCATCAAAAGGCCTCTTGCTTCGTGCTACTCTTTACTCAGAATATATGATACTCAGTATTTTTTGACTCTAACTCAAGACTGACAATCTCTCATCCTATTGGCAGAGAAGCTCTATGTGATGATTTGCACACAAGGTTACAGAAATATTATCAGTCAATCCCAAGTTAGTGATTCGTGATTAATTTTATGCCCCATAATCGTTGCACATGATATCACTGCATCACTATTGAGATATATAAATTCTCAATCTATACAAAACAGATTTCACTATTCCATTAGAATAGGGCGAACGATGGGACTCGAACCCACGAATGGTGGTACCACAAACCACTGCCTTAACCTCTTGGCTACGCTCGCCATTCAACTCTCATGATTATAGCACCCTACTCAAAAAAAAATCAAGGGTTTTTTTTCCAGGAACGGATTTTGTTGATTTAGAGTCTTGGGACTCCAATAACCATAGAGAATCAAAGGGAGACAGATGAAACCAGTAACTATCATTCTCGGTTCCGCAGCAGTGGGACTAGCAGCTTTTGGGGTGGCTATGGCTACGACTAATCCTTCTCAGGCTGAATATGAAGCGTATGCCACACAACGGCTTACAGAATATGTCAAAGAGGACTTTTGCGGTAAAACCACAAATTTTTTAGAAAATTTAATTAAATCTCAGTGCGACAATTTGGTAGATCAAGCCAGTCCCCAAATACAGCAAATTTTGTCACGCAGTACAGAAAAGCAAAATTTCGTGATTTTTACGGTTTATCGGACGGAATTACAACTCAGTTCCCTGATACCTGGGTATAAATTTGAAACTTTGGGTGCATTAAATAAATTTTATACTTATACTGCTGAAAAAAAATAGGCCTAATGCCTAAGTGAGTAGTTTAAATCTGTCTGGAAACTGCTGTATCTTGGTTGGTGTCTCATTTTCCTGGCGATTAGATGAAATCTGCGTATTTACTAGTATCCCACGGTAGCCGTGACCCTCGTCCCGAAGTTGCTATGCAGCAATTAGCCGAGTTGCTATCTCAAACATTTGGTAATATCAAACCTCCGGTAGGTATAGCTGCATTAGAATTACAACCACAGCCTTTACATCAGCAAATCATCAAATTTGCCCATAGTGCTTTAGTGGAAGGGGTTGGTTGTTTGGAAGTTGTACCCCTATTTCTGCTACCGGGTGTTCATGTCATGCAAGATATTCCTGATGAAATTGCTTTGGCACAACAGGCTCTGGGTAAAGATATAATTATTAGGGTGCGACCTTATTTAGGTACTCACCCAGGTTTAGTACAGTTGCTGTCTCAGGAAATGGCGGCGATGTCAGCTGAAGGTACAATTTTATTAGCCCACGGTAGTCGTCGTCTTGATTCTCTGAAACCAATAGAAACTCTAGCGGCTAAATTGGGCGCTGTTACTGCTTATTGGGCTGTGGCTCCTAATTTAGAATCACGCATACAAGAATTTTTAACTGTGGGAAAAAGGGAAGTTGCTATTTTGCCATACTTTTTATTTACAGGTGGCATTACTGATGCGATCGCACAGTCCATAGAAAAGTTAAAATTACAATTTCCTACTGTCACTTTCCAACTGGCGGAACCTTTGGGAGCAAGTGCAGAATTAGCTGAGATGATTGGGGATTTAATAGATACTTCACTAACCCCGCCCTAAAAGTGCGGGGATTGTCTAAATCAATTTAGACAACGCAAAAAGTGAATACCGCATTGAGACACAGCTTGGTACGCACTTCCAGATACTGCCCTAGTCTGGACTATTTGCAAGCTTAATTGGTTAGGCGTTGGGTAAAGCCAAGACATCTTAGCTGTGTTGCGGGAAGGGAATAGAACAAGTAATTGGGTTATACCAAAAAAAATGCGAGTACCTGTCGTAGATCAAAACCACCAACCACTCATGCCCACGACACCTACACGGGTGAGAAAATGGATCGCATCCGGTAAAGCGCTCAAACGCTGGTCTGATTGTGGACAATTTTATGTCCAACTGAGAGGGGAACCATCTGGACGAGCAATCCAAGATATTGTCATTGGGATTGACCCAGGCAAAAAGTTCTCTGGAATTGGTGTCCAATCTGGCAAATTTACTCTTTACACGGCTCATCTGATTTTGCCATTTCAGACAGTACGTGACCGAATGGACGCAAGGCGATTAATGCGGCGTGGTCGCAGAGGAAGAAGAATCAACCGCAAGGTGGATTTTTCAAAACGCGCACATCGCCAAAAACGCTTTGATAATCGTCGTCAAGGCAAGGTGGCACCATCAATACGTGCTAATCGTCAATTGGAACTCAGAATAGTTTCCGAATTATCCAGAATCTACCCAGTCTCAGAGATCAGATACGAGTACGTCAAAGCAGATGTGGACTTAACTAGTGGACGCAGAAAAGCGAAATCTGGTAAAGGCTTCTCACCTGTAATGGTCGGGCAGAAGTGGATGTTAAGTCAGTTAGAACAGTTTGCCCCAGTAGTTCCAGTTGAGGGATACCAAACTGCGTCAACTCGTAAATACTTGGGACTAGTCAAGAATCAAGTAGATAAATCTCAGTCCGAGTTTAATACTCATGCGGTTGATGGTGTAGCAATTGCCGCTTCATTTTTTGTGGAGTACCGACAATATCAGAAGGCAAAGGTTGATGGTGCTGATTGGTTTGGCAATGTCGTGATTACGCCTGCTGTATTCCGGGTGATTCGTAGACCACCTTTTTCGCGTCGCCAACTTCACTTAATGCTTCCTGCAAAGGGTGGGACGCGTCGTAAATACGGGGGTTCTGTAACCCGTCATGGATTACGTAAGGGTGATTTAGTGACATCCCCTAAAGGTATCGGCTATGTGTCAGGAGACACTGAAAAACAAGTATCTGTCAGCGATGTTAACTGGAAACGGTTAGGACAGATTGCTTCTAGCAAAGTGCAGTTAATTCGTCGTTCCAACGGGTTAATTGTTACCTAGAAGATACGTATAAAGCCGTCCTTCACTTCGCTAAAGGACGGGGTTTCAGACCCATTTTTTTGATGAGCCGCACAGAGAAAGCAGCGCCAGGGTGTTTGGGTAAGGTTTATTTATTAGGTGCGGGGCCTGGAGATCCAGGACTGATGACCCTCAAGGGTAAGGGTTTATTAGAATGTGCAGATGTGGTAATTTATGATGCTTTGGTCAGTCCCCCTATTTTGGCGATGATTAACCCCCAAGCTGAAAAAATCAACGCTGGTAAGCGTATGGGGAGACATTCATTATTACAAGCAGAAACTACAAATTTATTGATTACCAAAGCGCGATCGCATTCTGTAGTTGTGCGCCTCAAGGGTGGAGACCCGTTTATTTTTGGTCGCGGTGGCGAGGAAATGGTAGATTTAGTAGCCGCCGGCATCCCTGTGGAAGTTGTGCCAGGTATTACATCTGGAATTGCCGCTTCTGCCTATGCTGGTATACCTTTAACTCATCGCCTCTATAGTTCATCAGTGACTTTTGTGACTGGGCATGAGTCAGCAGGTAAGTATAAACCCCATGTGAATTGGCAGGCGATCGCGCACGGTTCGGAAACCATTGTAATTTATATGGGGATTCACAACCTGCCTTATATTGTGGAAGAGTTAAATCAAGCTGGGTTGGATTTAGAAACGCCCATAGCCTTAGTTCGTTGGGGTACACGACCAGAACAAGAAGAATTAATTGGGACTCTAGCAACCATTAATCAGCAAGTTGCAGAAACTGGATTTAGCGCTCCGGCGATCGCAGTCATTGGTTCAGTGGTAAATATGCACAGTATTTTATCTGGTTGTCGCCCTGTTTGAAATAAAAAATAGCAATGACTTTTGCAGAAATTGAGTATCAGGACAAAGCCGAACTTAGCCGTAATCAAGTAATCAATCTTTATTCGGAATGTGGATGGTCATCAGCACAGAAGCCTGAGAAACTTTTGTTAGCACTTGCCAACTCGCACACAGTGATTTCAGCATGGCATCAGAATTTGCTGATTGGTCTTGGTAATGCCATTTCAGATGGTGCTTTGGTTGTTTACTACTCTCATTTATTAATATTGCCAGCATGTCAAAAAAGAGGCATAGGACGGGAGATTATGAAACGTCTACAAAGTCGTTATATTAATTTCCATCAGCAAATATTACTGTCAATAGATCATGCTGTTCCCTTCTACGAAAAACTTGGTTTCCAGGATTCACAAGGTGTCACACCAATGTGGATATATGATGGGAATGATATTGATGTTGCCAAAAAGCATGATTGATAGTCACGTTCAATTAATTATAGTTTAGCTGAATCAAATTCAATACCACGACGGGCAAAATATTTATCAATGTTAATTTGTACAAATAAATCCTTGAGTTCTTCGGCAATCTCTTGAGGTGGATTTCCTGATAAAGCTATTGCAATTAAACGTTCTGCTGCTGCAATTTCTCCACAGTCAATCGCTAAAGTAGCCGCACTACGATGTAAGACTGAACGTGTTGGTTCTGCTACCAGATTATTTATGATTAATTCTGCTGCTAATCGTTCTTTTTGAAATGCTTGTTTGGAGAGTTGTAAAGCTAAAACAGAGTCGCCTTTGAGTTTAGCAACTTGTGCCATTTCAGCGAAATCCATCGCTTGTTTATGTAAATCTTGAATTTGGTTCATTTTTTCACTACAAAACACAAAGGTTTACTAAACTCAACAACTACAATGTAAACTGGTAGATTGCCATCAACAGAAGATATCAGTTTTCATCTTTTAAATTGGGAACGGATTAAACGCCATAAAAGTAGCAGAATAAACCATACAAGGGCAAAGGGAAAGGCTATCAGCCCAAAAATGAAACACAAAATCAACTGTAACCGACCACGTTGAGCGAATTTTATTATTGCTTTTTCCCACCGAGGATAAGGCATTGCTTCAATGGGAAGCCCAAGTTCTTGAAAAATTTGCTCGGCTTGATCCGAGGCTGCAAATGCTTCTTGAATTTTGCCACACCGATGATAAGCAATACTCAAACCCATCAAGGAATTACCTTCACGTAAGCGATCGCCTATTTCCCGTTTGATATCCAAAGACTGCTGGTAAAAATCAATCGCCCGTTGGTACTGTCCCAGTTTATTGTAAACATTGCCTAAATTGCACAAGGAATTACTTTCACCATAGCGATCGCCTATTTCCCTACTAATATCCAAAGACTGCTGATGGAAATCAATCGCCCGTTGGTATTGTCCCAGAGAAT
>NZ_CAWUOL010000146.1:0-7873 GCF_963923915.1 Nodularia chucula CCY0103
CGACCTATATTTATCAATTCACTATTTTGTTATTCTGTCAATGCGTAACTCCTAAAATCTTCTTTTTGTAGTAGCTGATAAGCTGCCAATATTTTTTCTATTTGTTGCCAGTCTTGATAATCAATCAAAACTGCTACCGGATGCATGGCTTCATCGGTGACAATTTTTTTCTTAAAAGGTAACATGATTTTTCAATTCAGACACAATGTTGCACTCTTTGATCGTAACTCTAAAAAAAAATATGCATTTACACTCATTCTGTAGTAGTTAAATCATCTAAAAGTTGTTGAAATTCGGCTGTAGAAGGAATTGCGATCGCTCTTTTCAGCAGCATTTTAAGTACAGATGCATCTTCTATGCCATTGATAACAGACAAAATAGAATATGGTACTTCTCCAAACCGCGTTTCGAGAATGTCAATCACATTATCTCGACCCATTTGGATAACTCCTTGTTCAATCCCTTGTTCAATCCCTTGTTCAATCCCTTGTTCAATTCCTTCTTGTTTTGCTAACCTTTCAATACTTGTTACGTACCGCATTCTACTGGCCTCCTCGTAACTTTTGACTTCTGTTTTAAAACTGAGCGCTAATTCTTCTGGTAATAACATCACCCAGTCAATAAAGCGGAATAATTCCAGAACGTCTTCCCGACTGTAACCCCTTTCAAATAGCTGTCTAACTAAGCTTAACTTCCACTGTAACCGACTTTCTGGATTTCGTTGCGTCGCTTTAGTCTTGAGATGCGCCATTACTATTATCCCAAAAGGGTTGGTAGTTTGTTCTAAAGTTTCCCATGCTTGTTCATAGTCTAAAAGTTTGGCTATGGGAAACTCTAAACTCACCCGACATCCCCCTAGTTGATAGCTGTAGTTGGAAGGTCGCCAATTCGCCTGTTCATCGGCTAAAACAGCCAAGCTAATCACTGGCTTTTTATGACGGTCAAACAAGCGGTAATTGTAGGTATACATCCGTTCAGGAAATTTGCTGTCATATTGACCTTGAACTTCTACATGAACTAATACCCAAGCTTCTTGACCATCAAGTAACCAAACTTTTGCTACTTTATCCACCCAACGCCGACCAATTTCAGCATCAGGTTCTAGTTGTTGTAATTCTGTATCCAGAAATTCGTATGGACGTGTCCAGTCGATAGCAGCATCAGCTAGGGGGAAAAAGAAGTTTAAAAACCTGGGAAAGTATAACTCAATAACTTCTTTCCAGGGACTATCGTAATCAGTATATTGTTCTGTCATTATCTAAGGAACTTCCAAGAAAGAAATTATCGGAATAAACTAACCGCAGAGACGCAGAGGACACAGAGTCATGAGAGTTTAAGAGGTTTTTTGTGTGAGGTGGTTGAGTGTTTTTTTCTTTGGAAGTCTAATTTATTATTAGCCCTGGCGACTGGAAGTCGCGGCTACACAGGCTCAGTAACCACCTACGTGGGTTAAAAACCCTTGTTTTTCCGTGAGTCCGCCTACGCGGACTTTGTTTGTGTAGCTGCGATTTTAATCGCCCAGGGTTGTTGCTTTTAACGTTTCTAAAACAAGAAATATCTTTGCGCCATTGGTAAAACAGTTGCGGGTTCACAAATCAGCAATTCACCATCAGCCCTGACTTGATAGGTTTCTGGATCAACTTCAATGTGTGGTAAAGCATCATTTAGCTTCATATCTCGTTTACTGATTTGACGTGTCCCGGAAACAGCGACAACAGATTTTTGTAATCCCAACTGGCTGGGAATTTCTCTTTCTAAAGCTGCTTGGGAAACAAAGGTTAAAGATGTGGCGTGACGCGCCCCTGCAAAACTACCAAACATGGGTCGGCTATGTACAGGTTGGGGTGTGGGAATACTAGCATTTGCATCGCCCATCTGTGACCAAGCAATCATTCCTCCTTTAATGACTATTTCTGGTTTCACACCAAAAAACGCTGGTCTCCACAAACATAAATCTGCAAGTTTACCCGCTTCTACTGAACCTACATACTCGGCAATTCCGTGAGTAATTGCTGGATTAATTGTGTATTTAGCAACATATCGTTTAACTCGATTATTATCTGCAAGTCCATCTCCGGGAAGGCTTCCGCGTTGCACCTTCATTTTATGAGATGTCTGCCATGTGCGAATAATTACTTCGCCAACTCGCCCCATTGCTTGGGAATCAGAAGCAATCATACTAAACGCGCCTAAGTCGTGCAAAATATCTTCCGCAGCGATGGTTTCCCGGCGAATGCGAGACTCTGCAAAGGCCACATCTTCGGGAATGCTGGAATCGAGGTGATGACATACCATCAACATATCTAGATGTTCTTCTAAGGTGTTAATGGTGTAAGGGCGTGTGGGATTAGTGGAAGATGGTAAAACATTGGCTTGTCCGCAAACTTTAATAATGTCTGGTGCGTGTCCACCGCCTGCGCCTTCGGTGTGGTAAGTATGGATAGCACGATCCTTGAAAGCCGCAATGGTATCTTCCACAAATCCGGCTTCATTTAGAGTATCGGTATGAATTGCCACTTGCACATCATATTCATCGGCAACACTCAGACAAGTATCAATGGTGGCGGGGGTAGTTCCCCAATCTTCGTGCAGCTTTAAGCCCATTGCACCTGCGGCTACTTGTTCGACAATTCCCTGGGGTTGACTGGTGTTACCTTTACCCATAAATCCTAAGTTGACAGGGAAAGCATCAGCAGCTTGTAACATCCGGTGCATATTCCAAGGGCCAGGAGTGCAGGTTGTAGCATTGGTTCCCGTAGCGGGGCCAGTACCACCGCCAATCATGGTAGTAATTCCAGATGCGATCGCAACTTCAATTTGCTGGGGACAAATAAAATGAATATGGCTATCAATACCGCCAGCAGTGAGAATCATTCCTTCGCCGGCTAAAGCTTCAGTTCCAGGGCCAATAATAATATCTATATTGTCTTGAATATAGGGATTTCCGGCTTTACCTATTTTGAAAATTTTGCCGTCTTTAATGCCAATATCAGCCTTGACAACACCCCACCAATCGAGAATTAAGGCGTTAGTAATGACTAAATCTACTGCGCCATCGGCGTTAGATATGGGGGATTGTCCCATTCCGTCTCTGATGACTTTACCGCCACCAAATTTCACTTCATCGCCGTAGGTGGTGAAGTCTTGTTCTACTTCGATAAATAATTCTGTGTCTGCTAATCGGATGAGATCGCCTAATGTAGGACCATAGGTTTCTGCGTAAGCGCGACGATCCATGCGGTAACTCATAACTACTCCTCAAAAACTGCGAATTTGGAATTTTTCAAACTTCATCGAAAAGCCTTTCCCATCAGGCGAGGCACACATCACGCCGACACTTACCGTTTCCACCGCAGTGAGATATGCCAGCCTCAGCATTGTATATTCAGTCCCATCCAAAGAATATTGCACCTCTATTGCAGTACCACGTCGAGTTACACGTATCCAAATTGCAGATGGATTTTGTGGCATTGGGACAACAGACCAATCAGAGTATTGACGTGTGACTACAGCACTCACTTGTTGCACACCATCAACAAATTCAATGCCACATTTCAACCAATACAATTCATCCAAGCGCACCATTAAACCAGCTTGGTCATACAAGTCTTGATATTGTCCACTGACTTTAACTTCACCAACAAAGTCACCGTTTATTTGTTGATATAAGAAATGACCATTATCTCTAATAAAGCCGTAGTGAGTTTCCCGCCAGAAATCGGTTTTTGCTCCGGAAGTAATTGAGATCGCCTCATCTTGCATCTTCCAAACAGGCGGTTCGTTATACCATTTCATTTCCATCAACTATAATGAACCATTAATTTTGTCATTAAAGCCGAAAACTTGCCGACTACCAACCAAAGGTACTAAAGTAATTTCTTTTTCATCCCCTGGTTCAAACCTCACTGCTGTCCCTGCGGGAATATCGAGACGCATTCCCCGCGCTTTTTCTCTATCAAAACTCAATGCTGCATTAACTTCGTAAAAATGAAAATGGGAACCAACTTGAATCGGGCGATCGCCTGTATTTCCCACCTGTAACTTAATAATAGAACGACCAGCATTTAACTCAATTTCACCATCTGGAGTAATAATTTCCCCTGGAATCATATTTTTACCTTTTTGTATTAATTATCGAATCGGATTATGGACAGTTACCAACTTAGTTCCATCAGGAAAAGTTGCTTCCACCTGCACATCATGCACCATTTCCGGTATACCCTCCATCACATCATCCCGTGATAAGAGAGTAGTCCCATAACTCATCAATTCGGCGACAGTTTGTCCATCTCTCGCACCTTCCAAAATCGCCGCCGAAATATAGGCGATCGCCTCTGGATAATTCAACTTCAAACCCCTATTTTTACGCCTCTCAGCCACCAAAGCCGCCGTAAAAATCAATAATTTATCTTTTTCCTGCGGTGTCAATTGCATTATGCTCTCCTAAACCTGCCATACTCTGGGTACACAGCCACCACGATGTAAAAAATCCCCTCGCAGCAACTCCCAAACAACCGTAAACCAGTTTCTCACCTCAGACGTAGAAGCACCACGATATCGACACAAAAATCCATTTTGTAACCGAGTCGTACCCACTTCCCCAGAACCATCCCATAAACTTCGCATTTTTGCCAATAATTCGGCAGAAATATCACTTCCCACCCAAACCAGACTACCTGCTATTGGTTGCCCAGCCAAGCCGTGCGGACTGTGAAAAACGGCTTCGCTACCCGGTAAGTATTGGCGATCAATCCACAAGGGTACGCCTTGCTGCCAAATTTCCGTATGCGATCGCCATTCTCCCTGTAAAAATTTTTCGCCTCTAGCAGTCCGACCAAATCGCGTAATTTCCCAACCTAACCAACTACCACCCGGTGCTAATTCTACCCGTAAATCTTGGCGATAAATTGCCCCGTTAAAGACAATTGTTTCTTGGGGTAGCCATTCTAAACAAGCACCAGCATCAACTTGGATATCAATATTTTGCCTAGCTTGCAGTCCGTTCGTACCGTAGATTTTACTAGCTGCTGCTGTGGTAATTAAAGCTTGTGTATTAGGTTGGAGGTGGATATTAGAGGATAGGCGATCGCCTCCCACTACGCCCCCAGCAGTGTGTAAGATGACACTATGACAAATTTTTGCACCCTCTGGATAAAAAGGCCGTTGTACCTTCAAAGGTGCTTGATTGTGACTGTAAATTAACTGGGTACTATTGAGGCGATCGGCATATACTAAATTAAGTTTGCCATGCCAAGTTTTATCTATTGGACTGTTAACAATCATTTAGAAGTTGATAAAGTTTGTCTCAGTTTAACTTTATCATTCAAAATATAAAGATTATTAAGTATATAGAGAGATTAAAGATAACGCCTCTAAAAATTGTTGAATTGATGAATTACAGATTCTTTCATAATATCCTTCCGTAAAAATTGATGAACCAAATCTTTTTCAGATCGCATACATTGTCGTAAATCAAATTTTCTCCTAATATTATTTACTCACACCGCCAAATCTTAATTGTTTTGTCATCACCACCACTAATAATAGTCTTACCATCTGGAGTGAAAGCAATAGAATGTATAGCATTTGAATGTCCAGAAAGAGTATTGATTAATTCTTTTGTACCTAAATGCCACAATTCAATTGTGCCGTCTCCACTACTACTAATAGCTAAAGTTTGTCCATCAGGACTAAAGGCAATTGATGTAATACCACTTGTATATCCTGAAAATGTGTGAATTATTTTCCCAGTAGGTAGATGCCAAAGATTAGTAGTTTGGTCATTACTGCCACTAGCTAAAGTTTTACCATCAGGACTAATTGCAATATTTCTAACCCCTTCTGAATGTCCTTTTAGAGTAAGAACAGCTAATCCTGTTTTTATATCCCATAATTTGATAGTACTGTCCATACTACCGCTAATTAATGTCTGACCATCCGGAGTAAATACAACGGACATAACAGAGTTTTCATGATCTGTTAGGGTACAAATTAACTCTTCAGTGTTTAAATTCCATATCCTAATTGTCTTATCTGTACTACCACTGGCTAATTTTTGACTATCAGGACTCAACACCACCGAAGTAACAATTTCTGAATGACCTCTAAAAGTTGTTCCAGCTAGAGAGTACCAAAGCATAATTGTTTTATCAGTGCTAGCACTCGCAAGAATTAGACCATCATTACTAAAATTTATTGACCTTATGGTATTTGAATGACCGTTGAAAGTCGCAACAACTTCACCATTATCTAAATTCCAAAGGTTAATTTTATGATCTCCCCCTCCACTGGCTAAAATTTTACCTTCGGGGTTTATAGCCATAGCATAAATAATACCAGTATGTCCATTTAGGGTGTTTACACATCGCCAATTCTGTTTTTTACTAGTTTCAAAATCTGCTAATAGCTGCAAATCGTTGTTATATATTTTTCGATAATCCTCACAGATTGAACTTAGTTGTTCATTAATCTTACTTGTCCAATCTGAAGGAATATCAGCCTCTATATTAAATAACTGCGGTTCATAATTTGGATCAATATTTAAATAATACCAATCTGCCAAAAACGCCGCTAATAACTTATGCAAAGTCACAATAGTCTGTCTAATGACTCGAAAGCTTTGCTTTTCATCAATTCCAGCTTCATCTAATTGCTTTTTTACTTCCTCCCAGTTCCAAGGTTCAAAAGATAAAGATATTGGTTTTTGCAGTCCCCAAAACCGCACATTAAAATAAACTTCATGGTCTGTAATATCGGTATAAATAATGGCAGTTGGTACAGCAGATAAAATCGTTTCTAATTGCTTAACTTCTGCATCAAAAACAGAACGTTCAAAATATTTACCATAAAATTCCACTGGGCATAAATCATCCTGAAGCGGATAATGCTTTTCTAAAAATATTTTTAATTGATTGCGAATTTCTTTATTGAGACTGTCACGAAATGATATAGGAAAATCTTCGCTAATATCTGGAGGTGGGACTAACATCAATAAGCGTGGTTTCTCTTGTCCCTCAATAAATATTCTCTGTAGTTCATCCCGACTTAAAACACCTGGCCACTTCTGCTGGTCAAAAATTGCCTGAATTTCTTGCTTTTTAATTTCAATTTCTTGGGATGTATTTTCTCTAATTAAATCTAAATATAAAGCACTTATTTTACGTCTGTCGTCTAATTCCTCCTGTTTTAATTGCAAAGCCCTTTCTTCTCTTTCTGCCTTAGCTGCGGCAATGTGAATATCTGTTTTCAACCGAAATTCTTGAATTTGTATTAATTCTTTCTCCCTAACTTCTCGACGGTTATAATAATCTATTTCTGCCTGACGTATTCGCCCATCTTGTCTAACACTTTCAATTTTTGCAGGTAAATGACCTTTATTTTCTTTACTAAATTTTTTCTCAATAAAAGCAGAAACGATTTTGTCACCAGCTTGCACAACAAAGGCAGTAACAGCACCAATAATATTAAATGCCATATTTAATCTGAATACTAACGAAATAATGTAAATTTTAGCACAATACATTATTTTGAGCGATTTATAAAAATTTATATTTTCTTCTCTTATTTGCCCCTTTGCGTTAGAGTAAGAACGCTATTCAGGATAGCTCAACCCACCTTAACATTTTACCAAGAGCTACAATTGCTCTATAAAGGTAGGAATCAGCCTTAGCAAACACCCAAAACCATTGGCAAAGATTTCGTTTTGAGGGGGTGACAATAGGAGCTTATAGGCTTTTTATTTCTTCTTCAATCAAAGTAAGAATTTGTAAAATATTCTTTGACTCACTGGGTTTAACAACCAACTCATCTCCCACATGAACCAGAAGTGTTGAATGTTAAGAAAGAGGTGATAAAAATAACCCAAAATATGGTA
>NZ_CAWUOL010000147.1:0-7692 GCF_963923915.1 Nodularia chucula CCY0103
TTGCTTTTGTTCTTTATTATACCTTATTGTTTATATTAAGGATATGTCTAATACATAAAAAACAGGATGACAGAACAATTATAGGACTTACGCATTGACAGGACAAACCAAATAGGGGGTGTGGACTTCAGGCATTAAACCTTAATTTTTCCACACTTTTTAGGCGATGCCTGCGGCGGGCTACGCTATTTATCAATCATCCCTTGATAAAAGCCTGAAATAACCTATTGCTCTTAACTTACAAAACCAGAAATTTGTACAGTGCGTAAGTCCTAAATTAGAAAAAATCGGTTAAAATTCATCTAGTATATAACGGCGTAAATAGGGATATTATTTTCCAAAGCTAAAAATACTAGAATAAAAGCCTTTTGACTTTTGACCCTTCGACTTTGCTCAGGGTAAACTTTTGACTTCCGCGAAGCGGTACTAGGAGGTAAGCTATATGTTAAAAACCATTCCAGGAATTTATAAAAATGGAAAAATTGAACTGGATGAAATACCGCAAAACATTAGTGAAAGCCTAGTTTTCGTCACCTTCCTAGAAGCTAAACCCAGCCAATGGCCAGAAATGCTCATGCAATATCAAGGTGTAAAAGAAAGTATCATCTTTGAATCATATCGAGATGAACTAATACCACCTAACGAAATAGAACTTTAATCATTTATGGGTTATCTCCTGGATACTTGCGTTATTAGTGATTTTGTCAAAGGAGAAAAAAACACCCTCCAGCGAATAAAATTAATCTCCCCTGCTGAAATTTTTGCTTCATCTCTAACAGTTATGGAGGTGAAATATGGATTAGCTATCAACCCACAACGCGCTATTAAAATTCAATCAATTATTGAAACCTTATTAAATTCAATTACAATTTTACCTTTTGACTCGAAAGAAGCAGAACAAGCAGCCCAAATCAGAAGCTTTCTGAAACAAGCAGGTTCACCTATTGGTGCTTATGATGTCCTCATTGCAGCTACCGCAGTCATTAATAATCACATCGTGGTGACATCTAATGTCCGAGAATTTCAAAGAGTACCTAACTTGCAAATCGAAAATTGGCGTTCTGTGTGAATAGCTGACTCCTCCCCTAACTTATCCTCCGTCAGTTTCCCCTTGACCTCACCAACCAAAATTACTCATTTGGCTTTGACTGGGGAGCAATCCAACTTCAGGGAACGCACCGTTAAACCTACCCCCTCTGAGATGGCGACTTTAGCAGGCTTTTCTCTAGAGGTTAAAATCAGATAGCTATTATGGTTTGTTTTGCCAATTAGTTGAATGAAATCAGCATATATCTGATCTTCAGGGCGAAACTTTCCCTACGAATCTTTTTCTATGTTTGAGATTACCATAATTAAACCTGATGCTACAGGTAGAAGCCTGTAAAAGCTTCACAACAGGGGCAAAAATCTTGATACTGTAGAAACTATTTCTCAAGATTGTGATCAATGCGGCAATATTTACAGTACAATTGCCTTGATATATTGCTGGTGAAGTAATTTTTCTCACACCCAAGTTCATAATAACTTTTTGCGGATATCTCTAAAGATTCTTGTAAGACTACACTAGTCTCTTTCAGAATCAATATTAAGATTTTCGTTTTTTTAATCTCTAGTTTTCCAAGCACTAAAATTAACATGAAACTCATCAAAAAATCTGAAAAACTTCTCCTAGATAAAATCAAACTCATGGAAGAAGCCGAAGAAAAGGGTTTGACAGTAGAGAACCCTGATATTCCAGAACCAGAACCGATAGTTGAAGAATACGAAGAATATCTAGAGAATGCAGAGATTAACTATATTCCATTCCGCACTCATCCCATTATCCAATCTGTGGGTAACTCAGGTTGGCAAGTTTCTGATATTTGGAAAGATGTCAGAGTCGATAATTTCTCCAGGGGATAAAAATTAAAGCAGCAGATAATCTTGGAGGAATTGTAAAGATGATTCTGACTCCTACATCCTTTTTCCAGCACGAGTAAGATTGTCATAACTAATTTCAGTTAAACAAACTAATTTTTCCCCCTGGCGATAACCTGGGTTTGTTCGGGCAAAAAATTGGATATGGGGGTTAGTATCTCTTCCTGCGGGAATTTCAATTAACCCGTCTCGCAAAATTTGGGGATGCTGTAAATGGACTATACCAGTTGATTCTTGGTATACACCACTTCCCAGTGTGATGAGTTACAAGAACCCCACCCCGCAAGGGATGAGGGGGCTAAGATGTACCTTATATAATTGGAAATCGCTGTAAGTCACATAGTTAGAGTGTTAGAGTTATTCTCGCACTTAATGCAAAAAAACATCTTTCAGATGTCTATCATCCCTATGTAATTCACCCTAATGCTTAACATTACTGTTACGAATAATCCAATAAGCAATAGATAGAGATAAAACAGCAACCGCTAAACCAATAATAGTAACACCTGTTACCTTTTCTAAATCAAGAATAATAATTTTCCGCGCCACTGCAATTAAAGAAGTCACAATAACTAACTCAACATGAACCACGTGCTTGCGGAGATAAGCCGTAATATTTTCTAATATCTCTAAAGCAATTAAAATATTCAAAAATAAGCCGAAAATTGTAAATAATACTTGATGAAACTTGCCATAAGGGCTGGTGAATAACTGATTAATGAGATAAAAACCTAGATCAAAAATAGCTGCTATAATTACCACCACCATCGCCAGTGATAATACTTTAGCAACAAGCACCTCGATATTTTCTATCAGGTGCATAAAATTTTCGTCATTAGCTAAATTGCCAATCTTGCGGAATAAACGCCTCATTTTATTTCTGTGGTATTAACTGTAAATATAAACAGGAAATCACCAATAATGCAATCAAAACGCGCTCTAATCGCCATATCTTCCAGGGGGACTGCGGATGTTTTTCCCGGTGGTGAAGCGTTCAGATCGGTTTCTAAGTATGAGTCGGTTGAAGATAATCGCTCTGGCTGCCAAATAAATTTCATGATCACGGTTGTCCATAGAACTTAGTCCAGTTCTAGATAATTGGCAAATTTAGTCTTTAAAGATTTAGTCCTGTTGTATTTGTGACGCACCTAGCTATTTTATAGCAGGCTTAAAAAATTAACGTCAATTTTTATACAAAAAACTCTCCACAATCAGAAGTGCTAGAGCTAAGAGCTTCATTCTTGGCAATGCACAAAATTTAGTTGGGGAGTAGGGAGTAGAAAAAAGCTTTTTTGATTTGGACAAAATTTGTGGATAATTCAAATGTCATGTTTATGGTAATCCTAATATATTAAAAAATTCTCCAAAAAATTCACACTTATGAGATGATTTAGTAACAAGTATTATTTCTGAGTAATGTGATGGCAGATCAATTTCCTTGGCTAACTGCAATTGTCCTGCTACCATTCATTGCTGCTCTGGTTATCCCTGTGCTACCCGATAAAGATGGCAAGTGGGTAAGATGGTATGCACTGGGTGTAGGATTTACTGACTTAATCTTAATGTGCTACGCCTTCTGGCACAATTATGATGCTGGGAATGCTAGTTTTCAACTAGAAGAAAGTTATACCTGGATGCCTGCATTAGGTCTTAATTGGGCAGTGGCTGTAGATGGGTTATCAGTTCCCTTTGTACTTTTAGCAGGGCTGGTAACAACACTAGCAATTTTTTCAGCTTGGCAAGTTGATCGCAGACCACGCCTATTTTATTTCCTCATGTTAGTCCTGTACTCAGCCCAGATAGGAGTATTTGTTGCCAAGGACTTGCTGCTGTTTTTCATTATGTGGGAAGTAGAGCTAATTCCTGTATACCTACTTATTTGTATTTGGGGCGGACAGAAGCGTCGCTACGCAGCCACCAAATTTTTGATATACACAGCCGCAGCCTCCATATTTATTCTAGTAGCAGCACTAGCAATGGCATTTTACGGTGGTGGTGATATCACTTTCGACATAGCTGCATTGGGACTGAAAGATTATCCCCTCAATTTAGAACTACTACTATATGCGGGATTGCTGATTGCTTTTGGTGTGAAGTTGGCTGTATTCCCCATGCATACTTGGTTACCTGATGCTCACGGAGAAGCTTCTTCCCCAGTATCGATGATTTTGGCGGGTGTGCTGCTGAAGATGGGTGGTTATGGATTAATTCGTCTGAATCTGGGAATTTTTTCCGATGCACATATTTACTTTGCACCTGTTCTAGCCATTCTGGGGGTTGTGAATATTATCTATGGTGCATTGAACTCCTTCGCTCAATCGAATATGAAGCGTCGTCTAGCTTATTCCTCCATTTCTCACATGGGATTTGTACTACTAGGTATTGCCTCTTTTACGGATTTGGGCATTAGTGGTGCGATGTTACAGATGATTTCCCACGGTTTAATTGCGTCGGTGCTATTTTTCTTAGCAGGTGTTACTTACGATCGCACTCGCACGATGGTTATGGATGATATGGGTGGTATTGGTCAGGTAATGCCTAAAGTATTTGCATTATTTACTATAGGAGCAATGGCATCCTTAGCACTCCCAGGGATGAGTGGCTTTGTGGGCGAAATTTCGGTATTTCTGGGTATAACCACTAGTGATGTCTACAGCTCCACTTTCTGTATTGTTACGGTCTTCTTAGCCGCAGTGGGTGTGATCCTTACGCCAATTTATCTCCTGAACCTGCTACGACAGGTATTTTATGGAACTAGCGCCTTAATCATGTGTGACGTGAATAACGCAGCTACAGAAAATCAGGAGGATGAAGGAACAGCTTGTTTTGGTACTGATTGCCTCGTACCGGATGAAACTGTTTATAGTGATGCTAGACCACGTGAAGTGTTTATTGCTGCCTGTTTTTTAGTGCTAATTATTGGTATTGGTTTTTACCCCAAATTAGCTATGCAGATGTATGATGTCAAGACTGTGGAGATCAATGCTCAAGTCCGCCAATCTCTGATGACGATCTCCCAAAGCAATCCCCAAATCTATGCCCAAGGGTTATTGACTCCCAGCATCCCTACATCTGAGACAGTACCTGTTTTAGGAGTGGTGCAATGAAACGCCGTGATTTGATCAACTGGGTCGGTTTGGCTGCAATAGCTAGTAGCTTACCTGTGGCGATCGCCGCTTGTTCCCCCCAGACTACAGCATCTGAAGATTGGCAAACAATCGGCACTGTAGAAGACTTAGATCAAGATGGTCAATTGTTGGTGCAAGAATCGGCAAGTGTGAATGTTTTAGTAATAGGAACATCCACAACCCCCAACCTCATTGCTGTTGACGCCCGGTGTACTCACTCTGGTTGCACTGTGACATGGGAAAATGAAGCCAATAAATTTGGCTGTCGTTGTCATGGGGCAGAATACGATAGTCAGGGTCAAGTGCTAAGAGGCCCAGCGACAAAACCACTCAAAACCTATACAGCTAAAATTGAAAATAGTTCAGTTTTAGTCAAGGCAAACTAACTGATTTTGTGTGAAAACAAAGTCTAGCTAGGGGATTGAGACTGATGGATAAGTCAGATAAGACTAAAAAATCAGGAAATAACAGTAATTCATTAGACTTAAGTCTAATTCAAGATGTGATAAGTCATTTTCTGATGTTAAAGTTTGAATATCGCCAAAATTTAGTGGAATCATGATCACAAAATTTTTATGGCGTGGCTATTTTGTTAGGAGTGAATGTGAATAATATGTCTCTAATCTATGACACCCTACGGAAAGGAAAAAGTTTCTTTTACTTATCCGGTCTAGCAGCACTCACCGTGTTGGCTAGTGGTTTATCAGCTGTTGCTGAAACAGTAGATACTCAAACACTAACAGAGTTTCCTGACAATATTACATCTTCTGAGTCTGTTGCTTTAGAGCAATTTCCCAACTCTAACACCGAGGAAGTCACACCTCTACCAGGAACATCAATCACTTCAGCAGCATCCCTGACGACTGAATCAGCATCAAGTTTTCCATCCCATAGCACCGAACTAGCACAAGCCGATATTAACTTTGGCAGAACTACTCGTGGTGGTGGTAGCTATATTGGCGTTGCTGGTAACATTGGTCTTGGTGGTGGTGACTCATCTTTAGGTGATGGCAACTTAGCCGTTATCAGTAAGGTAGGAGTTACAAATACAATTTCCGTCAGACCTTCCGCAGTATTTGGTAATAACACCACAATCTTGGTTCCCGTTACCTACGACTTCAACTTACAGTCGGCAGATCCATTTGATGAGCCAATCTTACTAGCCCCTTATGTCGGAGTAGGTGCAGCTATTAAAACAGGTAGTAACTCAAAAACTGCGTTGTTAATATCTGGTGGCGTTGATTTTCCTCTCAACGAGAGATTCACAGCTACCGCTTCCGTAAATGCTGGATTTTTCCGGGAAACTGATATTGGTCTGTTATTGGGAGTTGGTTACAACTTCAGTGGGTTTTAACTGCCATACAGTATATTTTGTTTAATTGAGGTACAGAGGTAGCAGATGAGACTTGGGATCAACTCAGTCCAATGCTGGCTGCATCACAGGAATCTTATTCTTTATCCCTGTACCTGATCTAACTCTAACCTGCTGTAAAAGAAGACATAAAAGGCAAAGGTGATTTTTACTTTTGCCTTTTACCTTTGAGAAGATCAAAACTCAAAAATAGTGATATATGTCACAGTGTGAATATCGCATGGAATGTATAATGTGTTATAGATAGTGATTACTTAGTTGCTGCATTAATATTTTATATCTTTAGGCTGGCAAAGAAACTACCACAACAGTTTGTTAAATAATTCCCACATCTAGTTTTAAATAGAATTGTAATCGTTACGGTAATCATCTAATTTGCTGGAGTAGGGCAGTTATAGAGTCAATGTCACACACATACAGCAGTTTTCATTTTGGTGAGGTACACAAAGGCGGGCAGTATGTCCACCCCATGAGAGTTTCACTATTCCTCATTTACCTGCAACCTGCTGTAATTAATATTATTAATTATTGTAAGTGTGTATGTTCAAAGTATCTATCTGCATACCTCCTTTCCCAAAAATTTGCTGTAAGAAATAAGTCTTTAATCAAAAACGCGAGTTGATATTTTATGCATAAACCAGAGGAATTATCAAAAGACCAGACAACTTTTGTGGTAGAAAAGCAAAAAGAAAAAGAACGGATTCATGATGTGTTTCTTTTGCTACAAAATATGGTTTCTAGAGAAGAAAGTACAGTAAAGCTAGTATTAGATTCACTGTATGATGTCGGGTCAATTAACCTGATTAACCAAAAATTTCGTTCTCGAACCCTCAACAAAAGTTTGAAACTGATTTCCAGGACATCCAAGCCAGTATTTAGCATTTTTGCTTGGCGCTGGTTTAAAAAAAATGGTTCAGAATTAATTACTAACTGGCTGGAAAGTAAAGTGACTTTCCCCAACACAGACTCAGAGCCAACCCAAGCAGAATTGGTGGTGGAAGATTATCCTCACAATCAGCTTAATTCTGTGACTAACCCTCAGTATCAGCTTCAGGAAGTGAAGCACTTGCGTTCTCAGGTAATGTTACTGACTACTATGTTAGCTGGCGTGGTTACTGTGTTCGGTGGTAGCTTTATCTGGTTAGGTTATTCTTTGGAGCGATCGCACGTGCAAAGAATTGTGGAACTACAAACTCAAATCAAAACCTTAGAAGCCAGCGTTAATCCTTAACGGGTGACAAGGTGGCTCAAGATGAGATGTGGCAATAATTTGAG
>NZ_CAWUOL010000148.1:0-7315 GCF_963923915.1 Nodularia chucula CCY0103
TGTTCCCTAAAACTAAAAAACTTTGTACCTCACGAGCATGGGAACTGCTATATACTAATTTACTCTCAATATCTACTGAATTATATAAGTAACCAAGCACAAAGTACATAAAGAAATAAGGAACAAAACAATACAATTCGATACAACTTCACAAAGGAATGGTATTAGCTGTGGGGACATTTTTTGAGAAGAACCGCCAAAAATATCACGAAAATAATCAATCATGAAAACTCGACAAGTACCGACTTTAAAGCCTACGATGCTCTGTTTACCTTCAGCGCAGTCCAAAAGGGAGCATCCCAATTTGGTAAAAATATGGAAACTGACGCAAAAACCCTATGAAACCCTCTTCCCTTGGCGTTCTTTGCGTCTGGGCGGTTACTGTATATTGAAAAATCCCCAAGTTGCTCAATGCTAGGGTTGTCTAAACAACAGTTTAGAACAGTCATACAAAATTATGCATCGGATTAGTGCTACACCAGGTGGATGGAATCAGTCAGAAGGTTTGGTTTTTTTAGAACAATCTCCAGCCCCTTTGGTATTTATTACTGCTGCCGATACCGACATTCAAACTTTAGCAGCAGCCGTTCCCAAATTACCTGACGCATTTCCCGCCATCAGAGTCGCTAGTTTATTGCAGTTGCAACAACAAATAAGTATAGATTCTTATGGCGAAGAAGTTTTAGAATCTGCCCAAGTGATTATTTTGCGCCTGTTAGGAGGACGTTCCTATTGGGCTTATGGTTTAGAAGTAGTTCAAGAAATTGTACAACGTCAAGGGACAGCCCTGATTGTCATGCCGGGGGATGATGGAATTGATCCGGAATTAATTTCCCAATCTACTTTACCTTTGATTGCCGTTAATCAAGTATTACAGTATTTTCGGGAAGGCGGAGTAGAAAATATTGTTAACGCCCTACAATTTATCTCCGATACTTGCCTTAATAGTAACTTTCAGCCCTTACCACCCCAAAAAGTTCCCCGTGTTGGGTTGTATGAGTGGGGACTGGGGACTGGGGACTGGGGACTGGGGACTGGGGACTGGAGACTTCCTAAAGTGGGGATTCTTTTTTACCGCGCGCATTATCTATCGGGGAATACGAAGGTGATTGATGCGTTGTGTACAGCTTTAGTACAGCGTAATTTACATCCTGTACCGTTGTTTGTTTCTTCCTTGCGTGATCCCAATGTGCAAATAGAGTTGAGTAAATTTTTCCAGCCCTCAGACTCAGAGGCCATTGGTGTATTGTTAAATACTACAAGTTTTTCTCTGGCGCGTTTGGAAACAGAAGCCCCCCAGGTAGATTTGTGGCAAAAATTAAATGTGCCAGTATTACAGGTGATTCTCAGTGGTGGTGGTGTAGAACAGTGGGAATCACAATTACAAGGGCTTTCTCCCCGTGATATGGCCATGAATGTGGCGTTACCAGAGGTAGATGGGAGGATTATTACTCGTGCTGTGTCTTTCAAAACTATACAAACGCGAAATCCTCAGCTAGAAACAGATGTTATGGTTTATGAACCGGTGAGCGATCGCATTGAGTTTGTAGCTGAACTAGCAGCCAATTGGGTAAACCTCCGCTCTAAGCCCCCCCAGGAGCGCCGCATTGCCCTGATTTTAGCAAATTACCCCAATCGCAACGGCAGGTTAGCCAATGGCGTAGGATTGGACACGCCAGCCAGTTGTGTAGAAATTATTCAAGCCTTACAGGGGGCTGGCTATGTAGTAGAAAATCCCCCCCTAGATGGAGATGAATTAATTCACCGTCTGACGGCTGGGGTAACAAATGATCCCGAAGGGCGAGAATTGCGGACTGTGCAGCAAAGTGTTTCCAGTGAAGATTATCAACAGTATTTTGCCACCTTACCCATAGCTGTACAGGCAGAAATTACCCAAAGATGGGGATTAGCACCGGGAGACTCTCAAGCCTCTTCCCCCCTGCCCCCTGCCCCCTGCCCCCCTGCCTCCTCTCCCGTTCCCGGTATGCAATTGGGTAACATCTTTGTAGGGATTCAGCCATCACGGGGTTATGATATTGACCCTAGTTTGAATTATCATGCACCGGATTTAGTGCCAACCCATGATTACTTGGCTTTTTATTATTGGGTGCGGGAATGTTTTGATGCTGATGCAGTGGTTCATGTCGGGAAACATGGCAATTTAGAATGGCTACCGGGAAAAAGTGTGGCTTTATCTAGTAGTTGTTATCCCGAAGTAGCTTTTGGCGCACTTCCTCATCTTTATCCGTTTATTGTCAATGATCCTGGTGAAGGTTCTCAAGCCAAGCGCCGCGCCCAAGCTGTGATTTTAGACCACCTGACACCGCCAATGACACGGGCTGAATTGTATGGGGCTTTGCAAGAATTAGAAAATTTGGTAGATGAATATTACGAGGCGGAAAGTTTAGATCCCTCCCGTTTACCAGCAATTAGCGATCGCATTCGGGAATTAGTAATTGCCGAAAATCTACATAAAGATTTAGGAATTGCCGATGAAACCGATATTTTAAAGTTTGAATCAGCAATTTTAAACTTTCTCGGTGGCTATCTGTGTGAATTGAAAGAAGCCCAAATCCGCGACGGTTTACACATTTTTGGTCAATGTCCCCAAGGGCGACAACTGCGAGATTTAATAGTAGCGATCGCCCGCATTCCCAACCGTTATTCTTTAGGTATTACCCGCGCGATCGCCACAGATTGGGGTTTAGACTTCGACCCCCTCACCACAGATTTTTCCACCCAACTATCACAACTTGACCAACAAATTTTAGCCAGCAAAAATCCCCAAACCTGCCGCACCGTCGGTGACGCAGTAGAAATCCTCGAAGCACACGCAGCCCAATTAGTCGAACAACTCCTTAATCCCCACACCCCCCAGACCTCCCAGACCTCCCACACTCCCCACACTCCCCACACTCCCCACTCCCCACTCCCCATAATCAACTGGATAAAAACCAAACTCCTCCCCGCCTTACAACAAACCCACGAGGAAATTACCAACCTACTCCACGGACTTGATGGTAAATACATTCCCAGCGCCCCCTCCGGCGCACCTACACGGGGTCGTCCAGAAGTGTTACCCACAGGGAGAAACTTTTATTCAGTAGATATTCGCGCCATTCCCACAGAAACAGCTTGGGATGTCGGTCGCAAAGCCGCA
Source organism: Nodularia chucula CCY0103 (assembly GCF_963923915.1). Taxonomy (NCBI): domain Bacteria; kingdom Bacillati; phylum Cyanobacteriota; class Cyanophyceae; order Nostocales; family Nodulariaceae; genus Nodularia; species Nodularia chucula. The sequence goes on from NZ_CAWUOL010000148.1 coordinate 3,161, forward strand.
GAGAACCTAATTGAGTGTTACACCCAAGAACATGGCGAATATCCGCAAACCTTGGGTTTATCCTTGTGGGGAACTGCAACCATGCGAACTGGTGGAGATGATATCGCCGAGGCTTTAGCTTTATTAGGAGTGCGTCCTGTGTGGGATGGTGCAGCCCGGAGGGTTGTAGACTTTGAAATTTTACCTTTAAGTATTTTGGGTCGTCCCCGTGTGGATGTCACCTTAAGAATTTCGGGATTTTTTCGGGACGCTTTCCCCAATTTAATTGATTTATTCCAACAAGCTGTAACAGCTGTAGCTGCACTGGATGAGACTTCAGAGTATAATCCCCTCGCCACGCAAGTCAACCAAGATACTGATTTTTGGATACAACAAGGTTTAAGTGCAGAAGCTGCCAATGTGCGATCGCAATACCGCGTTTTTGGTTCTCAACCAGGTGCTTATGGTGCGGGACTCCAAGGACTAATGGCCTCACAAAATTGGCAAGATGATCAAGACTTAGCCCGTGCTTATATTAACTGGAGTTGCTACGCCTACACCACCGCCCCCGAATCCCAAGGGGAATTAGTTGGAATTTCTGCCCCAGAAGCCTTTGAGCAACGTTTGGGACAAATGCAAATCGTCTTACACAACCAAGATAACCGCGAACACGACTTACTAGATTCCGATGATTATTACCAATTTCAAGGCGGTTTAACAGCAGCAGTCCGTTCCCTACAAGGAAAAAACCCACAAACCTACTTTGGGGATAATTCCATTCCCGCTCAACCAAAAGTACGCCAACTCTCCGCAGAAATCGCCAGGGTGTATCGTTCTCGTGTAGTCAACCCCAAATGGATAGAAGGAATGATGCGCCACGGCTACAAAGGTGCATTTGAAATGGCCGCCACCGTCGATTATTTATTTGCCTACGATGCTACCGCCCAGTGTGTCGAAGACTATATGTATCAAGGCATCACACAGGCCTATTTAGAAGATCCCATAGTCTGTGAATTTATTCAAGAAAAGAACCCTTGGGCAATGCGTGATATTGCTGAAAAATTACTGGAAGCACACCAGCGAAATTTATGGCAGGATGTAAATATACAGACATTAGAAAACTTACGAAATCTCGTACATCAAGCTGAAGCAACCATTGAAGAACAATAAATTGGTGTAGGAAACAGATATGGACAACCTAGCGTATTTATATTTAGCCGATGCCTATCAAAACAGTGCATCCAGCGAATTATTATCTCTCAGTGCTTTATTAAACAGAGCATCTGCACCAGACTGGAAACGATTTTCTAGTAAAGCTTGGAAACATTTGTTACCCCTAGCTCTGGCCTTATCTATTCTCAGTTCTGTCAGCAGCGTCTTAGCATTAGAACGCGGAGACCAAGGCCCCTCAGTGCGGAATCTCCAAGAACAACTGCAACAAACAGGCTTTTATCAAGCTCCCATCACCCAAGTATATGACTTCTCCACAGAAGATGCTGTGCGGCGTTTTCAACAAGCTCATGGTTTAGTCGTTGATGGTATTGTGGGAGTCATGACTAGGCAAAAATTAGAAAACTCCTCTGCACAACCACAGAATCAGCAGGCCTTTTCACCAAATGCTAGTAATTTCTCACTGCCACAATTAACTACAGCTAGTACACCATTTGATACCATCGAAATCAGCAATTTCCCACCTCCCAACCCTCCAAATATCAGAACTAGTGCCGTCTTAAACCAAACTACAACCCCTATTTCTAACTTGTTGCGGCTGGGTGATGAAAATGAACAAGTCAAAACATTACAAGAACGTCTGCGAGTTGCAGGCTTTTATTCTGGTCAAGCCACAGGAATATTCGGACCGATTACAGAACAATCTGTGATGCGGTTCCAAGAAGCTCATAAATTAGATGTAGATGGGATTGTCGGTCCTGCAACACTCAGTAAATTACCATCTATTGCTGTTGGTGGCCAAAACACTCCTCCCAGACAGCCAGTAAATACAGATAATCTCAGTGTTGGTCATCAAGGTGAAGCAGTTAGGCTAGTTCAGCAACATTTAATCCAAGCTGGATACTTACAGGGAACACCAACTGGATATTTTGATTCTCAGACTGCTGCTGCTGTTAGTCGATTTCAAGGCGCTAATTACTTAGCTGTCAGTGGTATAGCTGGTCCAACTACTAGAGCTAAACTGTATAGTGTAATTGATCAGCCTCCCCAAGGTCAGTTTAGTACCTTGGAAATCCAAAGACGATTAAGAGAAAAGGGTTTTTATCAAGGAAATCTCAATGGTGTGATGGCCGATGATACTAAAAGAGCCATTAGACAAGCTCAAGAGCATTATGGCATCAGCCTCAGTGATATCAGAAGCGGACGTTTCTAACATCCGCTCTTGATGTTAAAATCATTAGCTGACTACAAAGGCATAAGCGATCGTTGACATTGAGGACAGACTGCGTGGATTGTCATTTGGCAATCCAGCAGGTGAAAACCTTCTTTTTGAGCAGTCTTTGCCCCAATTTTTAAAATGGAGTCATTTTTAAACTCAATGGTCGCATTACATTTCACACAAATTAAATGGTGATGATGATGGGGGTAAGGCTGGTTAATTTCGTAATGCTTATGTCCTTCTCCCAATTCTAATTCCCGCAAAATCCCCATGCGAGCCATCAACTTCAAAGTCCGATAAATAGTGGAAAGACTAATCCCTTCTCCTTCTGTTTCTAATCGGTGATAAAGATCCTCCGCGCTGAGATGTTCACCTTGCGGAAGTTCTTGAAAAATGTGTAGAATTGTTTCGCGCTGGGGTGTTAAACGCCAGCCTCGATCATTCAGTTCTGCTTTAAGTGAAGTAGATGTGTAAACAGTCATACTAATTTTTCTCAACAAAGCCTATTAATTGAGAATATAACAAATTTTGAGGGAGATTTGCAACAATTACATCTTATTGCAAAATATTATTAAAAAATCGACATATAAATAGTAAGAATGATGATTTGTTCCTACAGTTAATTTGTTTGCAACCAGTTAAGCAAATCTGCCATACTTGTAAAATCTAGTAAAGCTTCGCCCAGATTTTCTAATTGATGCAGAGAAAGGGATTGGATGCGCTGTTGTATTTCCGGCGACAATTCACCTACTCGTCTTTTCAGTAGTTTCAAAATAATTGCTTGTTCCCCTTCTTGTCGCCCTTCTTGTCGCCCTTCTTCCTTACCTTCTTCTTTTCCCCGCTCGTACCCTATGCGCTCACCGGTGGTGACATATCTCATAGTCCGCTCCTGCTCAAATTGTTTAAATTCGTCCCAGAATTGATTTTCTAATGCTTGTGGTAAAATCATAACCCAATCGATGAATCGATAGAGGTTACGAATATCTTGCTCTTGTAAGCCTATGTCGTATAAACGGCGAATTAGGCGGAATTTCCAGATTTTCCGTTGTGCTGGTGATGAGCGGGTTTCCTGAGTTTTCAAATGCGCCATTACTACTGTCGCAAAGGGATTATTGCTATTTTCTAACTCTTCCCAACTATCTTGGTAATCTAAAAGTTTGACGCTACCAAATTCAAAGTTTAAGCGGGTTTGGGGATAATTGTAACTGTAGTTGCTGGGTCGCCATTCTTGGTTGGTATCACAGAGAATCGCCAAGCTAATTGCTGGTTGATCAAAGCGGTCAAAGATGCGAAAGTTGTAGGTGAACATCCGCTTACCGAAATTATCTTCTTTTTGCGCCTGAATTTCTACATGAACTAATAACCACAGTTCTTGTCCTGCGGTTTGCCAAACTTTGACTAATTGGTCAGCATATCGTTTACCTTGTTCGGCTTCACGGGCGATTTGTTGAAATTCTTTGTTGAGAAATTCGTAGGGGCGTTCCCAGTCAATTAACGCCGCAGTTTCTGGGAAAAAGAATTGCATGGCTTGGGGAAAATATGCTTCCAGAATTTCTTTCCAAGGACTGTCAAAATCAGCACGGTCATGAAGATTGGTCATCAATCTATGGCGGAGATTTTTTTATATAAGGTAGTAAAAAATTTTTTATTAATTAATAAGTATACAGCAGATTGCCCAGCAGATTACAACCCACATTCCGCACCCTAAACTGTCACAGATAAAAAAAGCCACCAAAGTAGTACAAAATAACTAAAGGCAAATCAAAGGTTCAGAGACTTAATGAGAA
>NZ_CAWUOL010000149.1:0-7304 GCF_963923915.1 Nodularia chucula CCY0103
CTCCGAAATTTCACATTAATAATCAGCTTTTTAGCCTTAACTGAACCGTATTGACTTATAAGTAGGTCGGCGTAAATAATTATTGTTGGAATAAGGCAGGGGGGCAGGGAGCAGGGGGAGAAAGAGTTTGAGATTTATTTACTTTTCTTCACATAGTTTGGTTTTATCGCACCGACTTACTTATGTAGCTTGCTTAAGAGTAAATGATTTGTACCTCTTGACTTTTTTAAATCTTGGTGTTCTAACCCCTTTTCTCTTACGTTGAAAAAATAGTTGTTAGGCTTTAAAGCCGGGGTCATGCCCCAGCTTTTTAGGTCTGCGTCGTTTCGATTCAACAGCCGTCTGGCCCGCAGAAAGTGTGCGCGTAGAGTACCTCCGCGTCACAGATATAAGCAATGCCCGCATAATCGTTGAAAAACTTCACTGCGATCTGATCCGCAATATTCTCGGCCATATCCCGATTTTCGGTAAGTATCTCAAACTTGATATTCGCTTGGGTATCGGAAACGTTGGGTTGTCCCGACGAGCGCACGTTGCGACTGCCTTTACCGCCAGTTTCCACCACCGTATAACCAGTCGCTCCGGATTCATCGATGATATTGGCAACCTTTTTCAGCAGAATCTTTTCCGTGATGATGACGAGCTTTTTGGCTGGCTTGGCCATGTTAGTTACCTCCTTATCTACGTAAATTGATATTATATATTGAGTTGCTTGGTCTGCCTGGTCAAGGGAGCGCCGACAGACTGCAACTAGCCTGGGATTAGCTGCCGCCTATCGCCTGGGCCAGACCGAGGAAGAGCGGTATTGCCACGCCGATCGCAATGGGTGTACCGATTGCTGTGGATGCGCCGATGTAGGCGGAGGGATTGGCTGAGGGAATCCCGGCTCGCAACGTGGGTGGGCCTGAGATGTCAGAACTGGAGGCGGCAATAACGGACAGAACCACGACACCGCCCATGCTGAAGTTTGTGGCGTAGTGGGCAATCATACCGAGACCGAAGGCGATGAACCCATGCAGCAACGGTGCTATGATGCTATACACGACGTACCACTGGGCTACCTTACGCAGTTCGCCAATCCTTGACCAAGCCTCCATACCCATGACCAGCATCAAGATCGAAAGCAGTCCACGGAAGGCTGGGTCGTAGAAGCTTTTATAGACACTTTCCGGCTGAGTAAACAGTCCAAGAGCAAGGCCGAGCAACATTGCCGATAAGGCAGGCCCCCGGAGGCTTTCCTCCACGATCGGCCATATCTTGACCCGATTATCTGCTGACTGCTTCTGGCTGAGATACTCTTGCCGGGTGCTGGGATAATCCCCTGCTGCAACGGCCTGCTTGCCGAGATACTCGTCTGCTGCACTATGCTTCTTTTTGAGATAAATGTTGGCAATCACAATTGCAGTTACGAGTGCTGGGATATCCATGAAGGGATAGAGTGCGCCCGCCCATGCCTCGTAATTCATGCTTTGTTCGTCCAGTACCGTCAGGGCGGCGGCCATGGTAGAACCACTCACAGCACCAAACAATCCCCCAGTTGCGATCGCATCCACGGTTTTGACCTTCGGCAGCTTGGCTAAGGTATAGCGGGCGATGAATACAATGACAATCCCTATTGTTACAGAAAACAGTACGGGTAAAACCATCTCCGTTAGGTTGGAATTGCGGATCGCCATACCACCGGTCAGACCGATTTTGGTGAGCAGCATAAAGACGATAATCTTACAAATCGACTCTGGAATTTGCAGTTCGCTACCAAGGGCGGCAATGACCATACCACCAATCAGAAAGCTGAGTGTTGGGGACTGCAACTGCTTAACGAAGTCTATTAAAAAATTAGACAAAAAATCCACGAATGCCTCCTTCCGCCTCCTCTAACGAAGAGCGATTATTGTGATTAGTTAGCTTAAAAAATCAGGATGAAGCGCTTCATCCCTACAGCACAGGTGTTATGCGAATACCTGCCTACAGGGTGTTCAGAGGTGGCCGCTCTCTGAACTGGGCTGAAAGGTGTCGCTGTCTTGGAGTAATTCTTAGACCAAGACTTAATTAAGAAGAAAATTTCTATGTGCTTAAGTCTATCCTTAAATTTGTACAAATTTGCGATCGCAATACATGGATCTACTAAGTAATTTCCAATTCAAATCATAAGTTTTCCTTTTACTTTCAGAAAACTTGTATATTTCTGGTTAATGTAAATTGCAATCATAGAATTTTCTCTATGCACGGATACTGCACCGAGGACGGTATGGAATCAGCCAAATTGGAAGAGTTGTGTGGATACCACTCTTCTAGCGGTGTTGTTAAATTTGGTCGGCAGTTTATTTGAGTTAAACTTGTTCAGTAAAAGTCGCTCAGGACAAGCTTATTCCCTGTACAATCAACATTGAACAAGGAGCATGATGCAGTACATAATTGCTCACACTACCGAGCAAAAATTCACTTAAGCCGGTGCGTCCACGACGACCGACGAGAATTAAATCGGCTGGCCAGTTGCGGGCTACTTCACAAATTAAGCGACCAGCATCACCAAGATTTTGGGTAAAACCAGCTTTGACACCTGCATGAATTGCTGTTTCAGTGAGCGATCGCAACCATTCTATTCTTTCTTGTTTAAGTCTTTCCCACTCCTGCATATAAGTAGCCATAGGTGTGGTAGATACGGATGGATACATGGTATCCGGTTGTGTAAACACTGGACTAATATAGGGGTCTTCTAAGGGAGATAATACGTGTAATAACATGATTTCAGCGTCAGCAGCTTTGGCTAAAAATATCCCTTGTTGTAAGATATATTCAGCCATTTCTGATTTGTCGATCGCTACCACAATTTTCTGATACATATAGTTATCCAATTGTCTTATACCGAGATTTTACGCCTTCAAAAGGCTATGCCAATAAAAATTAAATGGATTCTATGGTGTTCTGAGTCAAGGCAACATCTACCTGTTTGAGTAGTAATTCTGGGGTAGAAGAGTTATCTAAGACAACATGGGCGCGGGCGGCTTTTGCTTCTAGGGATAATTGACTATGAATCCTGGCTTGGGCTTGTGCTTCTGTTAAATGGTTACGCTGGATTAATCTTTGCAATTGCTGTAATTCTGAACAACGCACAACCCAAATTTCTGTGACTAAATCAGTCATCTGGGCTTCAAACAGTAGAGGAATAGCTAAAATTAGTGTGGGTGCGGCTGATTTGGCGATCGCCTCCTGAAACCGAGACAATACATCAGGATGAATCAAATCTTCCAACCACTGGCGTTCATCTGGTTGTGCAAAGATGATTTCACCCAGTTTTTGCCGATTCAGACTACCATCTGCAAGTAGAATATCTTCAGTGTAACGTTGGGCGATCGCATTGAGAATAGGTGAACCCAAAGCTACAGCATCCCTAGCATAAATATCTGCATCCAAAATTGGTAAATTATAAGCACTCGCTAAATAATTAGCGACGGTGGTTTTACCTGTAGCGATACCCCCAGTTAAGCCGATAATCCGTTTCTCCATTGCACCAAGGCTTGAATTAAACCATCTAAAGTATATTCTTCAGCTTCCACATTCACCCGCCCTAATAAATCTATACAACTTTTTGAGGTTTGGGGACCAATGGAAGCAATACAAATATGATCTAAAAGCTGATCAATATCATTATCCTGAGAAAATACTTGTTGTGTCAGCTGATAGAAAAACTTCACCGTTTTAGAGCTAGCAAAGGTAATAATATCTACTGTGCGATTTTGTAGAGCTAACTTAGCTGATGCTGACATAGTATGAGGACAACGAGATTGATATGCAGCTACTTCTATAACCACAGCACCTTGAGTAGTTAATTCCTGCACTAAAACATCTCGTCCACCGCTTTCCACCCTGGGAAATAAGACTTTTTTCCCCTGTAGTGGTTCGGGAAAATGAGCTACTAAAGAATCAGCGACAAAATTCGGAGGAATAAAATCAGGTTGAACACCCCGTTGGTGAAGACTAGCGGCGGTTTTTTCCCCCACTACGGCAATTTTTATCCCAGCTAAAGCCCGAACATCTTTACCTTGGGCGATTAATCTACTAAAAAAATAGTCTACCCCATTGGTGGAAGTGAGAATTAACCAGTGAAAATCAGCTAAACTGGCGATCGCTTGATCCAAAGCCAGCCAACTAGAAGGGGGAACAATTTCCAGAGTTGGCATAGAAATGACATTAGCACCCAATGCCGTCAGGCGATCGCTAAATTCACTTGATTGTGTAGCCGCACGTGTCACCAGGATAGTTTTACCAGTGAGGGGGAGGTGAACAGATGTAGATAAATTGCTAACCATAGTTTGACATTGAGAAACTGTATCCTGTGAAGATATTGTCTCAGGTTTTAAGTAATTGCAGAGCCGCACCACTTCGCCAATCACAATTACCACCGGAGAGAGAAGAACACCTGTAGTTTCTGCCAAAATATTATTTAATTGACCGATCCAAACTTGTTGCTGACTAGTCCCAGCCCAACGGATAATGGCAATAGCAGTAGAAGGCGATCGCCCGTTCCTCAGCAATTGGTGTATAATCTCCGACAGATTGCGTCCACCCATCAAAACCACTAAAGTTTCCAACCGAGATAAAGCATCCCAATTTAAAACATCTGGTTCATGGGCTGTAAACACAGCAAAACAGCGACTCAGCACAGCATCCGTCAAAGGAATACCAGCAATTAAAGGAGCAGCAAGAGCCGAAGAAATTCCTGGTACGACTTCAAAATCACAGCAATAGGCTTGCAGAGCTTGAATTTCCTCAGTACACCGCCCAAAAATAAACGGATCACCTGATTTTAATCGTACCACCTGTTTTCCTTGCAAACAGTAATGCACAAGTAACTGATTAATTTCCCCTTGTGAGGTACTTACTTGACCACCACGCTTACCAACATCTACACGCAGACAATCTGGGGGTACACACTGCAACAATTGCTGATCTACTAAGGCATCGTAGATTAATACCTGAGCCTGAGTCAACAAATTGTAAGTCTTCACGGTCAGATATGCTACATCGCCAGGACCAGCACCTACAAGATAAACTTTCCCCTTTGCTTCAGTCATGCTTGCCATCACCTAATTAACTCAGAGAACTTGCCAACTGAGTCTGTAGAATTGCTGAAGATACAAATGTATTTTACTACAAAACCTGCAAATCAAAACTTTGCGCCTCTTAGCGTTTACTCAGCGTAACTCTGCGTTTAAAATAGCTATTCTATGATTTTCCTTACGAAATGATTGTCAGAAAAACTAGATATGTATGATGTTGTTGGGAGAAGAAAAATATCTCTCATAACATTAAATTTGAGAATTAAAATATAGTGTTTTTCCAAGTAATAAATAACACTAGAAAACAGCAATAATTAATACAATCTTAATTTAATGAAATAGCATCTTGGTAACAACTTGAAAAATATATTCAAGAGAAAATGAGTGCAGAAAAAGAATACTAAAAATTTGCGCTCGGAGACGAATAATGTTAGCGATGTCTACGACCGGCGATGCCAACGCAGAGAACGTACAGCATAGACTAAGTATACAGACTGTAGAAATTGCCCCTAACACAACGGCGATTCGCTCTCTTGATTGGGACCGCGATCGCTTCGATATCGAATTTGGACTACAAAACGGTACAACATACAATTCATATCTAATTAGAGGCGAACAGACAATTTTGATTGATACTTCCCACCAGAAGTTTCGTCAACTATATTTAGATACACTCAAAGGACTTGTTAACCCCAAGACTATTGATTACATAATTGTTAGCCACACAGAACCAGATCATAGCGGCTTAGTAGAAGACGTATTACAATTAGCACCCAGAGCCACAGTATTAGCCTCCAAAATTGCCTTGCAGTTTTTAGAAGGTTTAGTACACGAGCCATTTTCCAAGCGGATTGTTAAAAGTGGCGATCGCATCGACATTGGCAAAGGACACGAAATTGAATTTGTCAGTGCGCCCAACCTGCATTGGCCAGATACCATCTTCAGCTTCGACCGCAAAACCCAAACCCTATTCACCTGTGATGCTTTTGGGATGCACTTCTGTGACGATCGCACCTTTGACGAAGACTTAGAAGCGATTGAAGCCGATTTTCGATTTTACTACGACTGTCTCATGGGTCCCAACGCTCGTTCCTTACTGAGCGCCATGAAGAGAATGGGCGAACTAGGCAAAATTAACATGATTGCCAACGGTCACGGGCCATTACTCTATCATCACTTAGATATATTAACCGAGTGCTACCAAACTTGGAGCCAGAAACAAACCAAAACAGAAACCACCGTCGGCTTATTTTATGTTTCCGAGTATGGGTATAGCGATCAACTCGGTTTAGCGATCGCCGAAGGAATCCAAAAAACCGGCATGGGAGTAGAAGTCATTGATATTAGCACCGCCGAACCCCAAGAAATCCAAGAACTAGCCGGCAGAGCCACAGGGGTAATCATTGGAATGCCCCCATCCAGTGCTGTAGCCGCCCAAGCCGGAATCAGTTCCTTACTCTCCGTCGTCAAAAACAAGCAACTAGTAGGCTTATTTGAATGTTACGGCGGTGACGACGAACCCATTGATACATTGCGGCGGAAATTTATTGACTTGGGAGTCAAAGAAGCCTTCCCCGCCATTCGCATTAAAGCCGCTCCCACAGATACCACCTTCCAGATGTGCCAAGAAGCCGGCATTGACTTGGGACAAATGTTGATGAGAGAACGGAACATCAAGCAGATTAAATCCCTTGATGTCAACATGGAAAAAGCCTTGGGGCGGATTAGCAACGGAATATATATAGTCACCGCCCAAAAAGGCGATGTCAAAAGTGCCATGTTAGCCTCCTGGGTAGCCCAAGCCAGCTTACAACCATTAGGATTTACCATTGCTGTAGCCAAAGACCGCGCCATTGATTCCTTAATGCGAGTAGGCGATCGCTTCGTCCTCAACGTCCTAGAAGAAGGCAACTATCAAGAACTGAAAAAGCAATTTCTCAAGCGCTTACTTCCCGGTGCAGACAGATTTGCTGGAGTCAAAACCCAAACCGCCAAAAACGGTTCCCCCATCCTCACAGAAGCTCTAGCATACATGGAATGTGAAGTCCAAAAAAGCATAGAGTGCAGCGACCACTGGCTTTTATACTGCACCGTTCAAGAAGGTGGTGTTTCTAAATCTGATGGAATTACAGCAGTTCGCCATCGCAAAGTAGGTAACTACTACTAATTAGGGATTGGGGATTGGGGATTGGGGATTGGGGACTGGGGATTGGGGATTGGGGATTGGGGATTGGGGACTGGGGA
>NZ_CAWUOL010000150.1:0-7170 GCF_963923915.1 Nodularia chucula CCY0103
AAAAGGGTTAAAAAAAGCTGACATTCATCGTCTAGCAGTTAAATTTTATTTAGACCACATTAACAACACTCAACAATAAATAACTTATAATGACTAATTTAAATACTACAATACAATCTCAAATTAAATCTACAGTTGAAAGTAATGAAGAGTTTGCAGTCCCATTTGAAGATGCTTGGGAATGGTTAGAATATTCATCTAAAGGTAATGCTAAAAGAGCTTTAATAACTAACTTTGAAGAAGGTGTAGACTATTCCTCACTTATCACAATTGAGAAGCGAGAAATTGGTGCTACTAGAGTTGAAGAAATCTATCTAACCAAAGATTGCTTTAAGCAGTTATGTATGTTGGCTAATACAGCTAAAGGTAAAGCAGTCAGACTTTACTATATTCAATGTGAAAAAGAATTACAAGCTATTAGAGCTAAGTCAGTATTAAAATTACCTCAGAATTACATTGAAGCTTTAGAGTGTTTAGTAGCCTCAGAGAAAGAAAAGAAAGCTTTATCATTAGTGGCGGCTGATGCTCAAGCTAAGTTGGTTGATTTGACTCCAAAGGCTGAAATGTATGATGTAATTGCAGATTCAAGCAAGTTTCTAAAAATAGCTGAAGTAGCTAAAATACTTTCAATTCCTAACATGGGTCAGAATAATTTATTCAATTTCCTTAAATCTGAAGAGATACTACAAAAGAATAAAGTACCTTATCAAAGGTATGTAAATTTAGGTCATTTTACTGTAGTTGAAAAGTATAATAAATACAATGGTGAAGTTATTTTAGTGACTTTGGTTACTCAAAAAGGGTTGAGTTTTATCAAGCGTAGGTTAGAGAAAGCTGGATTTTTTAGTAGTAAATTAATTGCTTAATAAATTATAAGAGAGGGGGTTATTCCCTCTCTTAAAGATACTACATTACAAACTATAAAAAATTAAATATGCTTTATTCTTATCTACATTATACTACACAATTTCATGTAATACAAATATTATTCTCATCATTATAAAAAATTAAATATGCGAAAAACTACAGATTCCAAATTTAGAAACCTTGTGAAAGAGCTTTATCCAGGTTTAGGTAAAAATCTTAATTACTGGAGATTCATGCGGTATCTTATATTTGGAGCAAAAGATAAAGATACAGGGTATCCTTTAATTGATCAAGCAACTATAGCTAAAGCTGAAGGTAAGCTGAGTCTTTTAGAGGGGTCAAATAGTTATTGCGCTTCAGAGTTCTTAATTAAGTTTCAACAAGAGGTAATGTCAGAAGAAACATTCTCTTGGTCAGGGTGGAGTTTTAAAGACCATAAAGCAAGAGTAGCTACTGTAAAATTTCCTTTAGAATTAAAGGAAGCTATTGAACAGGAGACTTATAAAATGAAAGTAGAAAGCAGAGTATACTTTGATACAGGCAATAAGTTTAGTGATAAGCTACAGAAAATAGACAGAGAATTAATCAAACAAGAAGCTATTACTTATTTTAACTTTGCTGCTCCTGAAGCCAGAGTGTTACTTGAGTATATGAATGGAGTTTCAGTTAACAATTTTACTAAAGTTATTGCTGCTAACTTTGACGCTACTTTACTGGAAGCATTTAAGATTGAAGACCCTGAAAAAAGAAGAGTAAACATAGAGATTCTAAATACCATTAAAGATGAATTACAACCCTTTTATAAGGGGAGTAAACAAGGAAATACTGTAAGGATATTTCCATTTAATTACTCTATTCCTATGCTTAGAAAAGACCTTAGAAAATTAATTACTAAGGGGTGGTATGAATTTGATTTATCTAGCAGCCAGTTGGCTATTGTAGGAAAAACATGGGAAATACCTGAAGTTCAAGAGTTTCTTCAGTCAAAAGGTAAAATTTGGTTAGATATAATTAACCATTATGGCATTGATGCTGCTGAACTTAAAGCTACTGATGAAGTTAAATATGAAGCCATTAAAAAGGTCTTAAAAGATTCACTCTATTCATTGATTTTTGGTATGGGTAAACAGAATTTAATTGATTCTTTAGATGAAGGCTTACTTCCTTATGGTATTAAGAATGCAGGTAAAAGATTTTTATCTCAACCTATAATGAAAGCATTATTTACTGCTAGAGAAGCCAGACTAGAATATCTAAATAATTGTGATTCAGTTGAGACTATTTTTGGTAAAGTTCTCACAATTAAAGGAGGTAAGAAAGCTAATGGAAAGCCTAATTCTGATAGGCATGAGTGCCTTAGAGCTATTATGGCACAACAAGCTCAAGCAGTAGAACTGTATATGTTGTTGCCAGTAGTAGATTTAGCTAAAACCACAAAAGACTTTGTAATTACTATATGGCAGCATGACGGTTTCTCAGTTAATTTTACTGATTCATCTAAGAAAGAAAGATGGATTACTAAAATCAATGAAGTGGTCAATCAAAAGGCGGCTGAATTAGGAGTTGTGACTCAGTTGGAGGGGGGTCCAGTTTTGCTTTAAAGAGTTAGGCTGGGGGCTGATTATGGAAAAGTCCCCCCATAGAGTTGTCTTATAAGTTGTGACCATAGAGTTGTCTCATGAGGTTTTGTTCTTGAAGTTGTCTTTTGAGTTTTCTTATGGGTTTAGTGTTTTGGAGTTTTGGTGGTGGTAGTCTTCTTACTTGTTCTCTTCTTTTGCCTGCTCTTATGGTTCCTCTATTCTTATTTTCTGGGTGGAGCTCCCTTGGTTAGGGTTCTTTATAGAGTTTACCATCTATGATACCTGTAATAGTAAGAGATAGAAAACTCTACAAGTCTTATACAGTAAACATTACAAGCTTTAAGATAGCAAAATAAAAATGCGAAAAAACCCCCAGATTAAAAATTATCATTGAAGTTTAGTGTTCTGTTCCATCTTCTCTAAAGGAAAATAACACTAAACTTTAGATTTGTTTTTTTCTTCAAAATAAAAACTGTGCCAGATTTATGAAATCAGAGCTAAAATTCAGACATAAAAAACTGCCCTATTGAGCAGCTTTAATATAATATGCCATGCTATTTCCCCAAGAACAAACAAAAATGAAGAGAAACTTACTTGTTTTTTCCATTAATTTTGACTTATTATGATTATAGTGTTTATTAGTTGTAAAAAGTAAGTATTATGTCAGAAGAAAATAAAGAAATTAAATCTGAAGAAATTAAATCACAAGACACTAAGCATTATGCTGATGTTGTGGCTATACCTTCTAAGACATTAAAAGAAAAAGCCAATAAGTTTACAGGTAGATTTAAGCGCTAAATAAAACAAAAAAATAAGTATAAGTCTACTTCTCTTGTAAGAGAAGTAGACTTATACTCTTCATTAACTCATAAATTTTATCCTATAAAAAGTCTTATGTAAATGGAATTTAGCCGTGACTGAACCTTAGAAAAACTACTATTTAGGGCTTTTCTAGTCAGACCTTCTAAAGTTGGCTGGTCAAATTGTAAAACTTCATCCCATGCTTTTAAGAGTTCAACAGTATCATTCAACTCTGCAACAGAAAGCTCTAGTGCCTCAACTATTTCTTTTACCTTTGGGTTGTGCATGTCAGATAAATATCCTAAACTAAAGGTTTTTATGGATGGAATGATTATTTACTTGCTTACAATTCAGGTAATTTAAGTTTTAAAACCTAAAAATATAATATCTATAAAATATGTAGATAATCAAGTCAATTAGTATTAAGTAATTTGATAATTTCACCTTCAAGCACATTGTAAATACGAGATAACAAAGCTACTGATTTAGTATCAATGCATCCTAATTGTTTAGCTATAGTGATTGCTGTTTCTAAGGGCAATGCTTGATAGGTTGATTGGGTTAAAAGGTCTAATGTTGTCTTAGTAGTTTGACGCTTTTTATAGACACTATCATTCATGGCAGGGGAATGACCTAAACTCATGGCTCTCTTTTCAAGGGAAACACCTGCCATAAGTCCATTTAAGTTAGCTAAGTGACGTAGAGCATGAGTCTGAGTAAAATTAGTACCTTTAACCCAATGACATAAATTATTTCTAGCTGTCTTAGTGTACTTGTGGCGTATTGAAATAGGGTTAGTGGTTTCTAAGGTAACCTCTGGTAACTTTCCATTCTTGATATCTAATTGAGATATTAGATCCATGTGGGTAGGAGGGAGTAGGGTCATTGCCAGCCTATAGCCTGTTTTAGTTGTAGTCCCAAGTATTGTTTCATCACCTACTACAGCAATCATTTTATTATTACTAGGGTCATTCAATGCAGGTATAGTTATCCCATCCTTAGTTATAAAAGGTACATTTATGTTTTTAACAGCAAACACTTCACTAATTCTTAACCCATAAATTACCTGCATTGAAAAAACAAATAACCAAGATTTACGTGATTCAATGTTATATCTTTTATCTTCGGTAGGGACATCAAGTATACATCTTCTCATTTCTAAGAAGTCTTCAATAGAAATACTTTGCAAATTTTCTTTAAACTTAAACTGTTTTGAGTTAATTTTCTGAAGCTCAATAGTTATAGATTGATAGTTACATATCTCAGTTAGTTTTTTCATAGCTCTAACGCCCATAGTAAATATCTTAGTGCCAACTTCTTTACTATTTATTGCAGTCATTATGTCAGTATAATTAACTGTATTTTCCAATGGTAATAATTTAAAAAATCTACCATAAGTATCATACCAACAAGTTTGATGGGATGGGTTACTTTTATTACGTGGTTGTCTCTTTCCATTAAAACTAGACCAATAATTGTTTTCTACTAATTCAATAGCTTCTCTAAATGTAATCAGGTCATTTTTAATTACATTGGTTTCTAAGATTACATCTTCATACCACTGCCAAAACTCTATTTCACTAGTAAAACCCTCTAGTGCTTTACTTACTAGTTGGGCTTTCTCTAGGGATTTAATTATACCTATTTCAGTAAAAGGACAATTGCAAGCCTTAGAAGTTCTTTTATCTCCTAGCTTAAACTGGAGTGCTACATAGATAGCAGATGCTCTAACTTCTCTCTTTAACCCCACCCCTTTGGGAGTTTGCTTTTGTATGCTTTTAAATAAAACCAGTAAGCGCTCATAACCAATTAGATGATTGTCTAAAGTGCTTGCTGTATCTGGGTTTGATTTATCCCTCATTTTTCCCTCAACTGAATTGTGAAATGAGGGATAACTGAGGGATAAATCTACATAAGTCAAGTTATTAACTGCTTTGGTAATCTGGTAGTGAACAAATTCACGCTGTCAATCCGGGTAATCATCCCATTGGGTAATGAATTTGAGAGACTTCCTGGTTTTAGATTTGCAAATCTAAAACAAATATGATATAATGCAAGACTGATATGGGTGACTAGCTCAATGGTAGAGCATCAGACTCTTAATCTGCTGGTTCTGGGTTCGAGTCCCAGGTCACCCACTACTTTTCAGCCTTTCGATAAATTACCCTAGACTAGATTTAGCCTAGAACAAGCCAAAATCCCCCACGAAAATTCCTTCTCATAGCGGGATTTTTAGCCATTTTTTTGGATAAGATGATTTATCCATTCAGAAAAACTAGAAAAATGGCTGCATCAACTATTACTCAAGTATTTGGACCCGGCGCGAGTCAGACTGCGACAACTATCACGATCGCCAAAGCCGATTTACCAGGACTAACCCCAGGAGCAAATAACACTCCAGAGAGTTTATTGGCCGGAATTGCCCTCAAAGCGCAATCTGGTTTACCCCGGTCCTCCTTTGATACGAACACGGATCAAAGTATCTACATTGAAAATGGATTTGCATCGTTTATCACAAGAGGACCGGACAATGACTCGTACAGAGTCGATCAGCTGACAATAAACCTGGCAAAACCTGATTCTGGCGCAACCCTAGATCCAGACGATTACTAATGGCTGTTTATTGCCAGGAAGGGGAAACCGCCCGCGTCACCTTCCCAGATGGGGAAATACTTGATTACCTGAACACTCCGATAAGAGTGGAGGTAGAAGAACACCTTCACTTGTACCGGGCTTACACTGCCTTGGAACTTTGGGGCGATAATGCTGCGGGGGGATACAAGATTTCACAATCTCAGGGCTATAGCAACATCTGGGCTAGACCATCAGAATTAAACAATCCGTACTTTAAAAACTACATCACCAGCCCAGGAAACAACAGGGAATATTCGGCTTGGATCACCGCTTATCTTTATTCCAATTCAGCCAACGAAACCGAGATTTTTTTGAGAGGCTATTCAACGCCTCGTAACCCTTTATTTGTGAAGCCTTGGTTTGCGTATCAAGCCGGAACTCAGTGGTTTGAAATGTTACCCTACCTTCAAAATGTTCCCGGTTTTGATCCTAAGTACACAATCTCTGTCTTTGATAAAGACGATCTTCTACTAACGCTAAAGGTCTACAACTCTGATGAATATTTTGTTGATTGCCTGGGATGTCCACCCAGACACATCAACTGTCAGCCCTGTTGCTTGCCATGTGACTCCACATTTAACTCAATATCATCAATTAGAGAACTAATTTACAATGACTTCCTGCGATGAAATAGCCGCCGAACTTAGTGCGCTCCGGAGTGATATTGCAGCCATGCAAGGGCAATTTATCCGTAAAAGTGAGCGACAAGGTATCATCAATGATTCCGTGAAGCGGAGTGATAGTTTAATAGTCCCTAAAATTGCGCCGATAGCAACCACTGTCGCCGGGTTTGTTGTATCAAAGAGAATAATTCCAGTAGAGAGAAAAGCGGGGGAGGCATTATCAAAAGCAGGACAAGCACTATCTAAGGGGACACAAGCATTAGCAAAAGTTGCAGGTTTAGCAGCTGCGATCGCCGGAATCCTATTAACCCTTGGAACCTTTGTATCTCTGAGAGCAAGAATAGATGCTTTGCAGAGAGCGGTGGATGCTCTCAGTAATCAATTGAGTCGAGCTTTTGGGCAAATTACTACCGCTACAAGTATCGCTCGTAGAGCTGAAGGTAAAGCCGATAATGCCCTCCAACGAGCATTAGTCCCTGGTCCCAGGGGTATTCAAGGCATCCAAGGTATCAGGGGTATTCAAGGCATCCAAGGTATCAGGGGTATTCAAGGCATCCAAGGTATCAGGGGTATTCAAGGCATCCAAGGTATCAGGGGTATTCAAGGCATCCAAGGTATCAGGGGTATTCAAGGCATCCAAGGTATCAGGGGTATTCAAGGCATCC
>NZ_CAWUOL010000151.1:0-7164 GCF_963923915.1 Nodularia chucula CCY0103
TTAAAGTATTTATATCTTAATTAAGTGTACCTCATAACAGACGGAAGTGCTGTATTGAAGCTAAACAAAAAGACTTGAGCAATTTTGAGCAGTCGAAAGTTGAGATATTAATTCAAATTGAGAATAAACGTCAGGAAATAAAGCAGGATATCAGACGATTGATCAAGTAGTGCAATACCTGCGGTGGTCTGCGTCTACGCAGACTCTAATCATGAGGCTTTGTAATAAATTGCAGGGCGGTATCTCGGTTCTGGTATTGGTTTACCTTCGATTTTGGCAGTTTCTAACCATACTGCTTTTGCTTGTAATACTTCACTAAGTGCTTCTTCTTCAGTCGAACCAAATGCCGAACAATATTTTAGATCAGGAATATCAGCTATATAGCCGTTATCTTCTTCACTGTAGAAAATATTAATGTGATAGTGTTTCATTATTCATCCTCCAAAGTAAGTGCATATTCTTCAACTAAAATCATTAATTGACGGACTTGATACGGAACAGATTTGCCGTTTCGATTTTGGAGATTAACAAGCTCAGGGATATCAGGATGAGTAAAAATGTGATGACTCCCATTAACTCGTGATAGAGTAAATCCAAAAGCTTCAACCAAAGCAACTAGTTCATTAAAATGAATGTTTTTAGAACCAGAAAGAACTTTTTCTAGTAATTTACGCTTTTTCGACATTGATTAATCCCGTGTGCGGCGTTCCTGGATGAGTTCCTCTACTAAGTGTCTATCCGGGAATTTATCTTTTAATAAACCTCTGATTTTTTTAACTTGTTGTTTAAGGCTGACTAATTGAATCTTGCAACTATCTTGAAGTGTTAAAATTAGGCGATCGCCTGATTCTAAATTTAGTTTTTCTTGTATTTCTTTAGGTAAAGTTAAACGTCCTTCCGGTTCAATATCAAGTGTAAATTGTTGAGGAATTGATGAATTAGCAAATGTCATAGCTGAATATTCCCTGTGTTACACGTATTTATATTTTATCAACACTCTCAGCAATTCTTGCTTTATTGGGATAAGGTTTTAACTAAGTCAAAATCGCCCCACCCATTAACCGTTCATAGCGATACTTTAATTCAGCTTTCATCAAAACCCAACGTTCCAAAGTTGCATCCATCTCGATCACTTTCTCCGCAACTTGTCGGGCTAACAGCAAAATTTCCTCATCGTCCACCAAACTGGCTAAAGTAAAATCAGCTACACCCGATTGCCGAGTTCCCAGCACTTCCCCAGGGCCTCGAAACCGCATATCCATTTCCGAGATAAAAAAGCCATCTTGGGATTGTTCCAAAACCTTCAGCCGTTGTTGAGCATCTGCACTCTTAGAACTACTCATCAATAAACAGAAAGACTGCGCCGCACCACGACCAACCCGCCCGCGTAATTGATGCAGTTGTGATAATCCAAACCTCTCAGCATTTTCAATCAGCATCACCGTTGCATTGGGTACATCTACACCCACTTCTACAACCGTAGTAGAAACCAAGATTTGTGTGTGATTATCGCGGAATTTGGTAATGGCTTCATCCTTATCTGCGGAACTCATGCGACCATGCAATAACCCCACTTGAAAGTCAGGAAAAATACTTTCTTGTAACTTATGATGCTCCTCTACGGCTGACCGCAAGTCCAATTTTTCCGATTCTTCCACGAGAGGTAAAACTATATAAACTTGCCTTCCTTGGGCAATTTCTCGGCGCATTAAGTCGTAAGCTTCAGTGCGTTGCTGACCTGTTAACATAGTGGTTTGAATTTTTTGCCGTCCTGGTGGTAACTCATCAATTTGGCTAACATTCATATCTCCATGTATTGTTAATGCTAATGTCCGAGGAATGGGGGTAGCCGTCATAGTTAATACATGGGGTTGGTCGCCTTTTTGCTGTAACAACGCCCTTTGTTTCACGCCAAAGCGATGTTGTTCATCAATCACCACTAAGCCCAATTGGTTAAAATTTACAGTGTCTTGAATTAAGGCGTGAGTTCCCACTAATAAAGGTAATTCACCTGTAACTAGCTGAGAATGTATTTCTCGCCGTTTGGCAACTTTGGTGGAACCTGTCAGTAATTCCACGGGTAAATGCAACAGGTTAAACCAACTAACTAACTTGCGATAATGTTGTTCTGCTAAAACTTCCGTGGGAGCCATTAACGCCGCTTGATATCCTGATTGAATGGCGGCGAGGATCGCAATTACAGCCACCACTGTTTTACCCGAACCCACATCGCCCTGGATTAGCCGATTCATCGGAGTGGATTTTTCTAAGTCTGTGAGAATATCGTTGAGGACTCGTTGCTGTGCGCCAGTGAGTTGAAAAGGCAGAATTTCGGAGAATTTTTCGACTAGCTGACCTTTGGGGGCGAGAATAGCACTGGTTTGGATAGCCCTGGCTTGGTGCTGACGTTGCAATAAGCCGAGTTGTAGGTAGAAAAATTCATCAAATACTAGACGACGACGAGCAGCTTGTAGAGTCATGCTGTCATCGGGAAAATGGATATTGGCGATCGCATCCTTCAATTCCATCAAATTATACTTTGTCCTTAACCCTTTAGGCAAAGGATCTTTCAAATGAACCGTAGCGGGTAAAGCCGCTGTTATCGCCTGTCGCACCATATTTGCCATCACGCCCTCAGTCAAGGCATAAATTGGCACTACTCGACCAATAGTCAAAGAATCAATCGTATCTCCTGGATGTGCTAAAACCTCAAGTTCCGGGTTATCCAAAGTCAACCCATATCTACTTTCTTTCACCAACCCACAAGCCGCCAAAATACTACCCACTGGGTAACGGCGTTTTAAACCTTCTTGCCAACCCCGACTAGCAAAACGCGCCCCCGCATAAAAGCGAGTAATTTTAATTTCCCCTGTATTATCTTTGAGGACTAACTCTAAAATCGATAACTTCTTATTTTTAGGGCTAGTAAAACAGTTACAACGCTTGACATTAGCAATAATCGTCACTGTTTCACCTCCCTGCAATTCCCGGATATTCACCTGACGCGCATAGTCAATATGATCACGGGGATAGTAGAAAAGCAAATCCCGCACAGTATACAAATTCAGCGCCGCTAATTTATCCGCCTGACGAGGGCCGATTTCTGGTAAATCGCTGAGTTTTTGGTCAATATTTGGGGCTAACCTGCGACTCACTTCCGCCACAATTGGCGATTTCGGTTGAGAATTTTGGCGTTTGTAAATCTGTGATTTCTCTATGCTAGTTTCTTTTGGTTCTTGCTGTAATTGGTAAAGATACCTCCGAGTTTCAGCGACTAAATGCTGTCTGTCTAACTCTTCCAGATGGGGATAATTAGCAAATTTTGCCGCCAGTTCTAGCCAACGGCCACGTTCTATAGAGGGCAAAGCTGTGGGGAATTTCCCAAAAGTCAAGCAGAGAAATTCACTGAAGCGGTATTGTTTACCCATCAAGTCTGTAAAGCCTTTGTCTGCTTCTATAGCCAAGGCTTTCTGTAATCTTACCCAATCTGGTGTGTCATTAGTCATTGTTACTATCTTTCCCCCTGCACCCTATTCCCCACTCCCCACTCCCCACACCTCACCCGCATCTTCTCCCCCCTGCACCCTGCACCCTGCACCCTTGCCTCTTCCCCACTCCCCACTCCCTACTCAAACCAACTAGCACGCCATGCAGATTCAGCTTCTGCTATTGAGCGTTCCCGTTGTTTTTTTTGATAATCTCGCCCTACCTTCTTTAACTCAACTAAGATATGGCGAATTTGTCTGCGTGCAGAAGAAAGTGTGGTGTCAGCAAATTCCATTTCCCCCAATCGCAGGTTAATGGCCATAATCTTTGTGAGTTTTGATTCCTCTGGATCTTGTTCGCTTTCGATTTCTACCACCACATTTAACAGATTAGCTGGCCCTGGCATAACCTCAGCAGATGCTTCTGAGACAGCCGCCGCCGCTTCTAAAATTGGTTCTGGTAATTTATTGGGTAAGATACTAGCTTTTTGTAACAAAAGATTAGCATTGCGAGAGACATTTTTCAGTACCTTTTGGATAAAATTTTCCAGATTTTGTTGCCATTGCAGCAGTTCTATGGGGTTGGATAAATCAGGAGTAACGCTTTTTAGGGCTGAAGTTATCAGGGGTAAAGCAGATGAATCAGATAAAGTGTATGTTACTACCTCATCCTCCTGTTCTCCTTCTTCCTCCTGTTCTATTTCTTCCTGTTCCTCTGCTTCTGCTTGACTCTGGAGATAAGAAAGTAATAAATCAGCCGCCTCTTGTCCGGAGTTGCGAACAGCCTGCTGCAATTTTTGGCGTTGGTTTAGGGATAAATTCAAGAAATTTTCGGGATATCCTTGGGTGCATAGATGGTAAGTTGCTAAAATCAACTGTCTCCGTACAGCTTGCCCCAAAGTAGTTAAATAATTGCCATACGCATTTTGCAGTTCTGCGGCGATCGCCTGAATCGCCGCTTGTAAAGCTACAATATCTTTTTCAATTAGCTCAATAGCTCTAGCCATATCTTCTTTAATTAATCACTTATTTTATAGCGTATCCTAGCATCAGCAACACCTGATTTTAGTACAAATATACTTGCTTTTAACTGTTATGCGGGGGGAAGAGGCAGGGGTGCAGGGCGCAGGGTGCAGGGGGGAAAGAGGCAGGGGTGCAGGGTGCAGGGTGCAGGGGAGAAAACTTCCTAGTCTCCAATCCCCAATCCCCAATCCCCAATCCCCAATCCCCAATCCCTTTTGGCGATCGCTACAAACAAAAACACAGGCCAATTGATGATAACTGGCCTGTGAGTCTACAAGTAATGAGTTACAAAAGTAACCTCTAAGTTTTAACTAAAGTTACTTACTACCCATTTGAGCAGCAACTTCTTCAGCAAAATTACTTTCTTCCTTCTCAATACCTTCACCAAGGATATAGCGCACAAAGCAATTCACCTTGATTTCTTCGCCCACTTTGCCTTTAACTTGTTTTACCAAGTCTTCCACAGAAATGCTCTGATCACGGATGAAAGGCTGATCCAACAAAGTTAATTCCTTCAGGCGTTTTTCAATCCGTCCCTGAACAATTTTTTCTTTGATGTTCTGGGGTTTGTTACCCAAATCATCCCGTCCCATTTCAATTTCTGTTTCTTTTTGGGCAAATTCGGCTGGGATTTCGTCTACACTGACGTACTCCACATTGGGACAAGCTGCAACTTGCATTGCCGCATTCTTAGCCAATGTTTGAAACTCTTCATTCTGAGCTGCTGACTCAGTTTGGGCATTCAGTTCTACCAAAACACCAACCCGACCACCAGTGTGAATATAGCTGTCTACAATGCCTTGTTTGCCTTCTGGAAGTTCAAACTTGACAAAGCGACGCACTTGAATATTTTCACCGAGCTGGGCGATGGTTTGCTTAATGAACTGGTCTGCACTGATGCTGTTGTCCTCAATATAGGGTTGAGCCAATAAAGATTCCACACTATCAGCTGTACTTGCTTGCTGTGCCAGATTCTTAACCAGAGCTTTAAAAGCTTCGTTACGGGCAACAAAATCGGTTTGGCAGTTAACTTCTATGAGTACACCCACTCGACCACTGGGTTGAATGTAGGTGTCTACTAAACCTTCTGCCGCCACGCGATCGCTTTTCTTCCCTGCTGAAGCAATCCCTTTTTGTCGCAGCCACTCTATACTTTTTTCAATGTCGCCGTCATTTTCTTTCAGCGCTTTTTTGCAGTCCATCATGCCTGCACCAGTTTTTTGGCGTAGCTCTTGGACGAGTTTTGCAGATATTTCCGCCATGTTGCCTCAATTCCTAACTTAACCTTGAGTTGTAATCGCTCACGGGTGTTGAGTATTTCTATCTTACTCAGGGCTGGTGAAGAAAAAGCGATGAAGTATGAACTTTGAAGAATTGAGTATGAAGCGTGAGCTTTTTAGTCTCCATACTCAAATTTTCCCCTACTTATTCTGCTTATGATTCTTGCTCAGAATTGGAGTCACCAGACGCTTCAGCATATTCGCCGTCGTCGTACTCGTCATCATACTCAGAACCGTCATAATCTTCGTAATAATCTTCCTCACCTTCTAGCTGACCGCCACGACCTTCAAAAATCGCGTCCGCCAATTTGCCCACGATCAACTTAATTGACCGGATAGCATCATCATTAGCTGGAATGGGGATATCTACTACGTCTGGGTCACAATTTGTATCTAGCATCGACACAATGGGCAATCCCAGTTTTTGGCATTCTTGAACTGCGTTATATTCCCGTCTTTGGTCTACAATCACTACCACGTCAGGGACTTTCCGCATATTCTTAATCCCACCCAGGTATTTTTGCAGCTTCGTCATCTCTCGACGCAACATAGAAGCTTCTTTCTTGGGTAGTAAATCTAGTGCGCCGCTTTCTTCACGACGTTCTAAATCTTTCAGACGATCGGCTCTGGTTTTAATTGTCGCCCAGTTAGTGAGCATTCCACCCAACCAACGCTGGTTAATATAGTGAGAGCCACAACGAGCTGCTTCTTGAGCAATAATTCCCGCAGCTTGGCGCTTAGTACCAACAAACAGGAATTTTTTACCTTGCTGAGACTGCGATCGCATATAGCTATAAGCATCTTCCATTAACTGGGCAGTCTGCACCAAATCAATGATATGTACGCCATTGCGAGAAGTATAAATGTACGGAGACATTTTTGGGTTCCAGCGTCGGGTTTGATGCCCGAAATGTACCCCTGACTCCATCATTTGAGCCAATGAAACTACTGGCATATTTTTTTGAACTCCTAATTCGGGTTAAACCTCCATCCAGTTGTATTTCCATAACGAAAACACCCGAATGACTGGATGTGCGAGATTAGACAACCCTTCTAGGATAGCACAGATAATCAATTATTGCAACTAAAAATTCCTTGATCTATAATCTGCTTTCATTTTTACACTTACTTGCTGAGGTGGGGAGTGGGGAGTAGGGAGTGGGGAGTGGGGAGTGGGAAACAGCTTTTTTATTTGTAAGGGCAAAGCGCAGGCTACACCAAGAGAAATCTAGGAACCCTACATAGCATAGGACAAAAATTAAATTGTAATTATTAAACGTAGTATAATCATTGTTTCTTAAAAAAGAGAATAATTAATTAATTAATTTCAGTCTAGTAGATTAATAGTGGTGACTGACTGAAATAATATAATGCAA
>NZ_CAWUOL010000152.1:0-7085 GCF_963923915.1 Nodularia chucula CCY0103
AAAGACCGCACACAATCCCATAAAGGGCAGAATAAGTCTCGCACACAATCTTGATACTAAACAAGCTAATTTGCATCAATGACATACTAAGCTAATTGTACTCCTTAGAGCCTTTCACTTAATACAACACACAGTAGTCAGATCCTAAGAGTTTTCCTGTGTGAGTTACTGATGAGTTCACTTGTTGACTGTCAAAGATAGCTCTATTAAAAAGGGTAGCACAGTATGCCACCCATTTAATTAATACCCCACATAAAGAAAAGTTTTTATGTACCCCTGCCGCCAAATTTGACCTGCCCCTGTTCCCCCACTCCCCAGTATACATACCTTAAACACAACACGTATCTCCATACAAAACTCTATTACTTAAAACTGTATTAATATGGTTCTGTTATATCCCACTTTTAATTACTATGAATAAAGTATACAATGAGTATAAGTAAAACTTTATATACATGGCTTCTAAAAAAGAATTAATAGATGCTTATGAAGGCATCAATCCAGCTAATTTTAAAGAGTTACCAATTAAGTTAATTCAACTAGTCACAGAGCAAATAAGAGATTTTATTTTAGGGGATGGTTTCCAACAAAAGATTAAATTTCTAGCCATTAATTCTGAACAACAAGAAACTTTAAATTTACAGTTAGACCAAATTAATCTGTATAGATTACTGAATGATATTTATCTAGAAGTACCAACTACAGGTGAAAGTTTTATTGAAGTTTTTGAAGGTCAGCTAAGACATATTCAAGCCCTTGATATTCAAGAAGTTAAGGTTGATCCTAATGACCCCATGAAAGTTGTTTATCTGCGGGAGAATAGAGAAGTTTATGACCCTATCAAGAATAATTATACTGATATCAAAGTAGAACATTACTTAACATTAGTTAATGAATCCACTGAGCTAAAATTATTTGATTTACCTGAGTACAGATATTTCAAAAAGATAGGTAATTCTGACCCAATAGAATTAGGAGATCATATACCTATTTTTAGGATTGTAGATTCTTTAAAAGGAAGGGAAGCTCAATCTGCAATTGAAAGAATAATTCATTTACAGTTAGAGTATAATGAAGTCCGCAGTAGGATTCACACAAATGGTAAACATCATAAACCTCAGATTTTTACAATTGGAACTTCTGCACCTGCAATTATTGGTAGATCTAATTCATCCCCTCTTGAGAGTATAGAGTCTGCTACAGGTTCATCAGCTTTCCAAACAGCATTTACAGATAGTAGTGCTTCAATACTACATCTTCCTATCAGTAATGCGGCTGCTGAATTAGGTATCAGTCCTAAGATTGGATATCTACAACCTCAAGATTCACCTTATCTGGAAAGACAGAGATTAATCATTCTACAGGATATTTATAATTTAACTGGAGTAATGATTTTAGAACTACAGAATGCTAGATCAGCTAGTAGTGCATCTTCTCTATCAATTCTATATGAGCCATTAAGAAGAGCCACATTAAGCAGAGCTAGTTATCTTATTTCAGCACTTAAGAATATCTTCTCAGAACTAGGTATTGATATTCCTTTTAGGGTAGAACTACCTGACATGATGCCAAGGGATTTACAAGATAAAGCATTACAAATAGAAGCAGTTAAATCTAAATTAATTTCTAGAAAGAGATATTTAATTCAGTTTGAAGGTTTAACTGAAGAAGAAGCTGAAAAAGAACTTAAACAGTTAGATTCAGAAAAATTACTAAGTATGCAATACTCGGCTGCTATTACTGATAATACTGATATAGCTAATGCTGATGGTAAAAGTATACTTGAAAATGCACCTATAACTGGAGAATTAAATAATGAATAACCCAGAAACAGAACAAATAACAGAACAACCAATAAATGAAGAATTAAATTTAGGTTTAGATACAATCACTCCTAGTAAACCAGAGATTGATTATGAAGCTGCCTTAGCTAAAACTAAACCTGACTTTCAGAGAATAGCTAAACTGTTAGGGCTACAACCATCTGGTTCTTCTCAAGAAGAAGTAGAAGCAGACTTTATAGCTAAACAAAAGTCTTTAGAATCAGAACTAAAAGAGACACTGGTTCCTAAGATTCAAGCTTCAATAGAGACTACATTAAGTAAAAATTCAGATAACAAAGGTGTGGTAACAAAACCTGGAGTATCTACAAACAAAGCTTCTATTAAAGAAGAACGCAGAGTTAAACCTTGGCGTGGTTATTAAAATGACAAGTTTCACTGATTATTCAATTTCAATTAAACATTAATTATTCATAATTCATAATTTAAAAATATGTTAAATGTAGCTTACAACGTTGTCAAATACAGATTTATTGCTTCATCTCACTTAGATGGTTCTATTGTAAATTTAGTCACAGCAGTAGACATTCCTGAAGGCTCAGTAGTTTCTATTAATAATCAAGGTCTAGCAATTTTAGCTACTGCTACCACTGTTCCTGTTGGGATAGCTAGATATGCCCGTAAAGCAGGTACTATGCTGGCTGTAGATCAAGATTGTATTATTGAAAACAAAGGTACTTCACTGGCACTTACACCTGGAACTGCTGTTTTTGCTGGTGCTGCTGGTGCTGTTGCTGGCAGTGGAACTAATAAAGTTGGAGTTGCCTTGACTGCTAACAAAGTTAAAATTTCTATCTAATTTAAATAAATACATAAAAATATATGGTATACAACACTACTTTTTTTGGTGAACTTTCTACTAATGATACTGAACTAGTTACTATTGATAATCAATCAGTAGTTTCTATTATCAGAGAAGTGGATCAGGACATGTTATTTTACAATGACATGAACTCACGCTTCTTTGCTCCTTTAGCAGAACCAATTGCTACTCCTCAAAAGTTGGTTAAGTATTATGATGGAGAAGTTTTAGAATCTCTAACTGAATCAGCTAGACCTTCTTCACGCTCTACTGTATGGGATTACACACAAGAAATCCCTTTTGAAGAGTTTATGACTGCACTTACTCTTAGCACTAGAGCTGTTAAGTTAATGACTGCTGATGAAATTGGTGGTTATGTACAAGCTAAACTTACCTCTTTCCAAAAAGCAAGATTTAATGCTCTACGTCAAAGTATATTTAGTAACACTAATCGTGTAGTAGTTGACAGTATTCAAAAATATCAAACTACAACAATTCCTTTTTACAATGATGCAGCTTCTACTTCAGCCCCTAGTGTTAATGGTTACACCTTTGTCCCAGGAGATTTACAACATTATAATGGTGTTGCTTCTGCTGGTAACCCTACTGTAGTTGATGTTAGATCTAAACTTATTGATAAAGTCAGACATCATGGCTTTAGACAGTTAGAGATTTGGGTTAGTGATTATGACTACAGCTTAGAAAGCTTACCTGAGTTTGTACCAGCAGAGAATCAAATTGGACGCTCACTTGATATTAAATCTGGTTCTGCATCTAGTGAAAGACAACGCCCCTTAAGTGCTTGGGAAGGTTTAGTAGGTTTTATTAGTAATGTTCCTATTATCAAAACACCCATAGTTCCTGTAGGATATGCAGTTTGTCTAGGTACTGATGGTGGAGCAGGTAGAACACCTTTCTTAAATAGAATCCCTGCTATTGCTAGTTTGGCTGGATTGCAAATTGATATCAAATCTAACTTTGCTTTAGAAAACACAATCATGTCAGATGGTTGGGGTTATGCACCTAATCACCGTGGGGCTTGTGCTGTACTTCAATTAACTGCAACTACTTACACTGCACCCACATTTTAATTAGCTAGGAGGGTTTAATTCCCTCCTTTAAAACATTATGTTTGCAGATTTAGAAAGATATAAAGCACTAGAAAAAGAAATAGAAATAAGTTCAATTGTCAATCAGTTTTCTGGTTTAGTTTATATACCAGCTTTAACTTATGTAACATTTGAATCAACTCTTAAAAGTGCGGGTACAGTAACCATAAATGTAGATAATGCCACTTGCACTTTACAAGGTAGCCTTACTATTTATCCAGCTTATTTTATTCCAGGTCATATAGGAAGTGAAGCTAGTTTATCAGTTAGTAATACAACATTTAATAATCCTGGATTTGAAGGATTATTTGATAAAGAAGTATTAGTAACACATTTAAATCCTAGCTTATGGTATCCCAATAATTACCCTGATGCTTCATGGAGAACTTTAAGACAAAATCCTTTTAATCCTACTTATGCTTTTCATATAGGAACTTCCAAAACTTATGGTATTACCAGTTCCTATTATCAATATAATAATTCAGGTATTTTTTTTATTAGCCTTTTAGAATCATATAAATCACCTGATAATGTTAATGTGGATGTCAAAGTTAGTTCTTCTAGCATGACTTATGAGCCATATACTGCTAGTGGTAGTGGGATTCAAGGTTTACCTAAAAATACTGTAATTAATTATGTTAAAAGATTCCCTAACAGACTAATTTAAAATTATGACAGTTTCAATTAATTGGACTGATTTCTTTAATAACTATGTAAGACCTTCTTTAAATGACACTACTACTAGTATTGTTGATAGTAATAGAGCAAGCTTATTAACTCAACTTGTAATATCTGATCTTCAAGCTAAAGGTTTAGAAGATATAAATTCTATTATAACTGCTGGGGCTATTACCTCATTAGAAGCAGATGTAATTGATGCTTGGAACTTAATAGGCTTTGGAGTTAAATATTACTATGTTAATGACCCTGTAGTAAAGTATGATTCTGCTTCTGGTACTTCAATTACTAGAGATAGAGAATTAGTAGAACAAGCACAAACAGATTATTTTCTACACTTCAAAGCGTATATAACTATTCATAAATTAGCTACTCTAACTGCTGCTGAGTTCTGGACTCAACAAGAAGTGTTAGATTTGATAGCAGGTGGGGCTTCTAAGTCTTGCTGTAAAGATAGTTTAGAAGATAAAATAGCTTTCTCTGATGCAGAAACTAGAAATAGAATAGCTGAAATTGCTAGAGAAGAAGAAAGAGATTTAACTGTTGGTGATCAAAAAAGATTAACTGCTATTGAGTTAAAACAACTTGATAGAGCTTATGAATTAGAAGACAAAGCTGCCCTAATAGAGAAAACTGCTACTAATGGTGCATGGACTTCAGCAGGACAATTTACTATATCTTACTTAGTTGATCATCAAACAGAATTAGAAAACACTGTACCTTTATTACAGTTAGATTTAGATAATGATTCTTTTGGTATACCTACTGTAATTGAAATACAAACTTACACTGGTGGGTTTATTGATACTAAGAATTACAAGAGATTAGATATTGAACTTGTTGCTACTGCTAATGTCAGCTTTGTACTAAAAGAATTAGTGGGTCTTAGTTGGCAAGAGGTTGGTACTTTATCTACTGATAACACAATTGTTAAAAGCTATTCGTTAGTTAATACAAATGTAATTAAAGTTGAAATTACTGGCACTGAAGCTAACACTCAGTTATTTATTAGAGGAACTTTAAAGGGGTATTAATATGGCTATTGAAATAAATCCAAGCACTCCCACTAGCCCTATTCCAACTGTTAATGGTATTTCTGTTATTTGGTTAGGAGAATGGCAGTCCACTAAGATTTATAGACGCAATCAAGGAGTATTTCATGATGGTTCTTCTTATAGAGCCAGCAGAACTACAACTGAAGAACCTAGCTTAACTGCATTAGATTGGGATTTACTTGCTCAAGGTGGAGATGGTGCAGCTTCTGATCCTAGTCCTTCTGCATTAAATGAATTAACTGATGTAAATATTTCTCTACCTGTTGATGGACAAAGTTTAGTTTACAACAGCACAACCCAAGAATGGGTTAATGACACCATAACATCTGAATCTAGTGGTATACCTATTTCTGAAAAAGGTACTCCTGATGGAGTTGCTACTTTAGATATTACTGGTAAAATTCCAGATACTCAGATACCAAATGAAATCACTAGAGATACTGAATTAAATGCAGCTCTAGTTAGTAAAGCAGATTCATCTACAACTAATAGTCATATCAGTAGCACCTCTAATCCTCATTCAGTAACAGCTAGTCAAGTTGGTAATACTACTGCTCAATGGAATGCTAACTGGCTTCAAGGAAGAATTATACAATCTGTAGCACCTACTAATGGTCAAATATTATCTTACAGTACAGGAGACAATAGATGGAATGTAGTAACTCCTCCTGCTGCACAGAATCTTGTTGCTCAATGGAATGCAAATCAACTTCAATCAAGATCAATTGCTACTACTGCTCCTAGTGATGGTCAAGTATTAACTTATAGTTCTGCTAATACCAGATGGGAACCCCAAACTATTAGTGGTGGGGGTGGTGGAGGTGCAGGTAAAGTAGTTCAAGTTCTTTATGGAAGTACATCTACAGCAATAACAATTAATTCAGCAGATAGTTTTACTTCTACAGGATTAGAAATAAGTTTTACTCCTACTAGTCTTTCTAATTTTTTATATATTACAGGTGTTTTAAATAATCCTTTAAAATCTAGCACTACTCCTTTTACTGCCACTTGGATAAGTGGTTTACACCTTCAAGTTACATCAGGTCCAAATGTTCTTATAGTTCCTTTAGCAATAGATATTGGAAGACTTCATGATTTTAGATACATGAGCCCTATTCATTTTGCAACAAGAGTACAAGTTCCTTATACTGCTTCTAGTGTTTACAGAATAAGAGCAAATATCCAAGGTACTAGCATAACTTTTAATACTGGTGGAGCTAATAATGTTTCTACAATGACAATTATGGAAATTACACCTTAATAATTATGATATCAGCTATTGATAAAGATGGTATTGTATTAATTCCTTAATCTAATGAAATATAAAACTACTAATGCACAAGTATCAGTCCCTGTTGATATTCAGAGAAATGCTTATTTTACTACCAAAGATACAATTACTAGCGCTCCTTTAGCAATACTATTGACTTTACTTACAATTAGTGGAGTTACAGCTTTCTTTTTAAATTATTTTTTTAAATTTGTTAATCAAGAAGTATGGTTATCTGTTAAAAGTTATTTAGTTTCTCAAACTGAAGCGGTTAGAACTTTTTCTGAAACAAGCAAAGATGCTACTAAACTTATTTCTCAAATAGACTCT
>NZ_CAWUOL010000153.1:0-6983 GCF_963923915.1 Nodularia chucula CCY0103
TGCTGATTAGGCAAGTCCTCTTGTCAACAGGGTTTGAGATGCGCTGACCCTGTATATGAAGATGAATGCAAAGGTATTCAAATTTTGTTAGCGCAAAATGTAAGAGCTAATCGTCTAGATTTCTCAAACACTGCTTTTATGCCTGAGTCTGTTAAACATAAATTAGTTAGAAATAAGCTCGAATATGATGATGTTTTAATGACGCGTAGTGGTGCTAACTTTGGAGATACTGCTGTATATAAAGGTCAGCCTGATACAATATATGCTTGTGCAGATGTATTAATTATTAGAAGCGAAAAAGTTCCAGGTGGCTATTTATCTACTTATTTAAACACTAAAATAGGTCGAGCTTTATTAACTCGTGGTGCGTATGGAATGGCACAACCTCACATAGCACCCAATTATCTTTATACAATGACATTGCCAAGATTTGGAGAATCTTTTGAAAATGGAATTGACCAGTTAGTTATTAAGTCTAATGAAAGTAAAAAGTTGGCAAAGTCCCTTTATGCTGAAGCTGAGGCTTTATTACTGCATGAACTTGGGCTAGATAACTTAGACCTCTCTGCACAGAAAAGCTATGTAGCAAATTTTAGTGAGACTGTAGAGAGCGATCGTTTTGATGCTGAGTATTTTCAAACGAAATATAAAAGATTGGTAAATTACTTATCTACTAGGTATTTAACCAAGAGTCTAAAGCACTTAGGACAAGTTACCAAAGGTAGAAGTGTTGAATATTATGATAGTGGAATCCCCGTTATCAGGTCAGGTGATTTAAATGATTTAGATAATTTAGAAGAAATCAAATATACAGATCCTAATCAACAATATTTTTTATTGCAAAATGGTGATATCTGTATATCTTCTATTGGCTTTGGTTCTATAGGTAAAATTCAGATTTTTAATAAAGAAGGAAAATATGCAACGGTTAGTGAAGTAACAGTTATTCGTCAAAAAGAGATCAACTCTTACTATTTACAAATTTTTCTTCAATCTCTAGCAGGACAACTTCAAATTGAAAGATATATTACAGGAGCAACTGGTCAGCTTCATCTATATCCCAGAGATGTTGAAAAAATTATTGTTCCTATTATTCCACAAGAGAAGCAAAGACAGTTTGAGGTATTTGTAATGCGTTCACTTCAAGCTAAAAAACAAGCTAAAGATTTACTAGAGCAAGCCAAACAACAAGTTGAGCAAATAATCTTAGGAGGTTGATTTTTAAAATGTCTACACCTCCTGAAATCATTGATGCCCTTGAATCAGTTTTATAAATTTACTTCTCAGGAGTAATTCATGGGATGCTCCCAGTGCAGCAGCAACAGTTGATTTAATACACTGTGCTACTGCGATTTTTTAATCCAACTGACTCAAAACATGGCTGACATCAACAGCTAACTTCTGCCCTAATTTCAGCAATTGACGACATTGATGATTATCTCCTTGATTCCCTAAACTAGTCAGACACAAAGGCATAATTTGACTTTGCAAACAACTAAAATATAACTCTTGGGATTGGTGCAAAGAAATACCAATATTTAGCTGATAGCTAACATCAATCAACCGTTCTAAACATTGAATTTGTGTAGCAAAACTGCCGTTGCTATCGTGTAACAATTGCCAGAGTAATCGCAGAATTAATTGCTCTAATATCTGCTTACCTTCGGGAATATTTAAGCGACAATGGAGATGTTTGGCTTCAGTGGCGATCGCCTCCAACTCGACAATATGATTTAAAGTTAAGATTGAGTCCGTAATATCTTGCTCCAGCGATCGCAATGTGATCATAGAACGTGATCCCAAAGCAATCTCGGCGGCTACCTGCAACTCTTGGGGAACCTCTAATTCATCCCGATGAAACGCCATCAACACACCGTAATTATCTCTATAGGCTTGAGTATAAAGTTGGTCTAAACGCGTCAGTGTTTCCTGACTCAATAGGCGCATAATCCGGTGGCGTTCTTCCGCAAACAGATTTTGTAAACTGAAAGTCTCTTCATTAAATAGCTGTGTCATTGCCAAAATAGTGTGGGCAGCACTTGCTTGTTGTAAAGAAATAAACAGCTTTTCCTTCAATTGGGTGTAATTACGTCGTCCCGTAAATAATTGGGTGCAGCAATGGAAATCCCAGCCACCCAAATGCAGCACAGCAAATACTAAACTCTCGCTTTCCCAGGTAATTTCTGACACCAGTTGTAAATGTCCCACCGCCAGAGTCAACGATCCCATCCGTTGCAGTTGGTAATCCATCTCATTGACGGTGTAGCAATAAACCCGCTTTTGCTCTGGATGAGAATTAGTCTTGTCTGTACCAAACAGAGAAGTAATGGCATAGTGAGCCGCTACTTGCTTCACACTTACTTGGGCAGTTTGCACCAGTTGGCGATAAACTTCCCCACCATGTCGGAAAACATTAACATTACTGGGGGCCAAAGCTAGGCGTTTGAGGAAACCTTTTTCCAACTGCACACCAGCCACGTCTCCAGCTAATTCCAAAGCACGGGAAGCATAGCGGAGAATCTGCGTACCTTCTGGGCGAGAAATTTCTTCAAAAAACCAACCGCAACTGGTGAACATAAACAAAGCGTGACGCTGCATTTCCAAGAGACGCAAAGCATCAACCTGTTCTGCGGCGGTGAGTTTGTGGGTTTGATGACGAGATAAAAAAGCATTGACATTTGCAGGGGAGCGATCGCGCATCACCTGAACATATTCATCTCGTGCTAACCAGGGATCATTAAATAACAGTCGAGCATTTTCTTCGTACACCTCAATTAGCTGATCCCGCAACCAGTTTAAAGCATCTCGCAAAGGTCGCCGCCATTTTTGATGCCAGACACCACCTTCACCCCCACAGCCACAGTCATCTTGCCATCTATCCACCCCGTGGGCGCAACTCCAAGCCGTAGCAGGTTTAATTTCCGCTTCCCAAGTGGGAGTATTCAGACTGAGATAGTGAGCAAAATTCGTCACCGTCCAACCATGCTTAGGAAACTCACCCCGAAAAGCATAAGCTAAAGTTTTCTCAGTTCCCTTTTTATGGTGTCCAAAGGTTTCCCCATCTGTAGCCACAGAAATTAATTGGGACTGACGGTGATCCCCACGTACCGCCGAGCCGATGCGTCCGGCAAAGTGACTGGAATTAAACACCACATCACTAAAACCCATATCCCGTGAAATCGGGCCATCGTAGAAAAAGATATCAATATAAGGGCGGGAATTATGCTGATCACCGTTACTGGGTTTTAAATAACACCGATAAGGACGGGTAGGATCAATTTGACCCCCGCCCACTTCTTGCCATTCCGGTTGGGGATCATGGTCAGTGGGTAAAGGACGGCAACGCTGGGCCTGAGATGGTGCCAAAATAATGAAGCGAATCCCCTCAGCCACCAAAGCCTCTAAAGTCTCATAGTCCACGCCCGTTTCTGCTAACCACATACCTTCGGGATCACGTCCAAAGCGGGAGTGAAAATCTGCTTTACCCCAGCGAATTTGGGTGTATTTATCCCGTTCATTAGCCAGAGGCATAATAATGTGATTGTATACCTGTGCGATCGCATTCCCATGACCATGCAAGCGCTGACAGCTCTTGATATCTGCCTCCAAAATACGCTGATAAACCTCAAAATCGTAGCGTTCTAGCCACGACATCAGCGTCGGTCCCATATTAAAGCTGAAATATTCGTAATTATTCACAATTTCCACCACTTCACCCTGATCATTCAAGATCCTGGCAAAAGCATTGGGGCGATAGCATTCCCAGTGAATCCGTTCATTCCAATCATGGAAAGGTGCAGCACTAGGTTGACGTTCAATCGCGTCCAAATAAGGATTTTCCCGTGGTGGCTGGTAAAAATGACCATGCACCGTCACATAAACACCAGTCGCCTGTTTCAGGTGATCAGTGTGGTGAGTATCCTGGGGAATTGAATCTGATGTCAAGTTTGCGCCAGAGTTAACTGGCCTTTCAGCAGCAGAAGTCATGTATATTTATCCAAATAAAAAACTTACAATTGCGCCGAAACCTGGGATTTAAACCTTACTACAGAAGTTTGAACCCAAAATCCGGTATACAGCAAAACTATGAGTATCGGGTACAGTGAATTTTCCTAAAAGAGCGTTTGACTAGAGCAGCAAATCTGCGTTATCCCATAGCCAGTCCGGGTTTTCTTAGCAATACTAGTCAAATATTTTAGGATCTTTTCATCTATCTATTAAACCCTATTTTTTGGGAAAAATGGGAGATGACGTTGATCCTTTTGCTACGAAGCTTTGCAAAATCTCCATAAATTGCAATCTGATTTTACAAATTGCAGACACTTAAGAATATCTTATAATCTGGTTGACATCTGTGCATGACTATCTCACCTTAAGGTAACAAACTTCAGTGAAAAACACCCTGTTTCTGGTTTTATTACTGTTTATTCCAGTTTCCCTAGCCGCTCACTTTTTAGAGTGGGGAGATTTAGCAATTTTCATTACAGCTGGTTTAGCAATTTTACCCCTAGCCGCTTGGATGGGTACAGCCACAGAAGAAATAGCTGTGGTAGTTGGCCCCTCATTGGGAGGACTACTCAACGCCACCTTTGGCAATGCTACAGAACTAATTATAGCTTTAGTGGCGCTGAATGCCGGTTTGGTGGATGTAGTCAAAGCCAGTATTACAGGTTCCATTATTAGTAACTTACTACTGGTGATGGGTTTTTCCATGCTTTTGGGTGGACTGCGTTACAAAGAACAAAAATTTCAATCAGTTGTGGCGCGAATGAATGCTTCGGCCATGAATTTGGCCGTAATTGCCATTTTGTTACCCACAGCGATGAACTATACTTCAATTGGAATTAGCGAAAAAGTTCTGCAAAATTTTTCCCTTGCAGTTGCCATTGTCTTAATTCTGGTTTACGGACTGACCCTACTATTTTCCATGAAAACCCACGCCTATTTATATGATGTCGGTGTTGCAGAGATAGAAGGGGAAGAAACACCTCATACCAAACCCAATATGTGGCTCTGGAGTGGTGTATTGCTAGTATGTACTCTGTTGGTAGCACTGGAATCAGAATTATTGGTAGGTTCTTTAGAAGTAGCCACATCACAACTAGGATTAACATCACTGTTTACCGGGGTGATTTTGGTTCCCATAGTTGGTAACGCTGCTGAACACGCCACAGCAGTCACTGTAGCTATGAAGAATAAAATGGATCTTTCCATCTCGGTAGCTGTGGGATCAAGTCTGCAAATTGCCCTGTTTGTTGCACCTGTTTTAGTAATAGCTGGGTGGCTACTTGATAAACCGATGGATTTAGATTTTAACCCCTTTGAATTAGTTGCTGTAGCGGTATCAGTTTTAATTGCTAATAGTATTAGTTCTGATGGCGAATCCAATTGGTTAGAAGGGGTTTTACTATTAGCAGCTTATGCAGTGGTGGGGTTTGCTTTCTACTTCCATCCTGTGATCAATAGTATAGGCTAATACACCAGTCCTCAATTATGTGATTTCTGAAATTCTGGTTTATCTGCTTCATCCAGGAAAAGCACATATAACAATACCCTAAATTACTGACAAATTTGATGCTACTTTGGGAGGAAGAAAGCAAATAGTCGGCTAATGTACATTTGACTCACTCAAATTCAAATAGAGCCGTTTTTTCTGGGAGTCTCTCAGTTTTGCATATTTATTACCCATTGATCCCCACCTTAATTCCACAGGAGTTGTTAAAGCAACTGGGAAGGAAATTAGGACAAAAACGGGTCATGAAAAACCTCTGAATTAGGAGATTTCCCAGTTTTTGCTTACCACAGCACTAATCACACCTTCGTGAAGGGAAAAATCAGATTTCAGCTTTCTCTCCTGACTGAAGGGGGGTTTCTCAAACAATGAGATGCTCCCTTTTTCCCCTGGATTGGTTGGGGAAAAATTAAATTTGGAGTCTTTAACTACAAAAGACACAGATAATTATATACTGACAAAACGAGTAAAAGCTATATCGTAGCAAAACAATTCTCAATCACAATGTAACTTTGATAACAACTGGAATATGAAATTATTTATAAATAATACCTGCAAATAAAAAACATACATAAATTCGGAAATATTCTCGGTATAAA
This sequence comes from Nodularia chucula CCY0103, assembly GCF_963923915.1. NCBI lineage: Bacteria > Bacillati > Cyanobacteriota > Cyanophyceae > Nostocales > Nodulariaceae > Nodularia > Nodularia chucula. The sequence goes on from NZ_CAWUOL010000153.1 coordinate 6,112, forward strand.
CCATTCCGGACTGACAACAAAATTGTCTGTCAAATTAAAAATTAGGTTATTCATAAAATAAACGGCGATGAGTGAAATAGGACTGCTGATTACTGGTATATTAAACGCCAGACAACTTTATTTGTCTCATAAATTACCGAAGCAGCAACCATTTCAGATGGAAAATAGCTCGGAGATATTAACACAAAGGAATGTCACACAAGTAGTTGACAATTCTCAAGTTACACCACCGGAATTTACAACAACAGATGCAGTTTTTGTCACTAATTTATCAACATCTCACGTAGCTAAAGCGAATGTAATTGATAAAATTAAAAAAAGGCAGTTATCGCCAGTTACTTTAACTTTAGCAAAGAACCAGCAGACTCAAGTTACTAGCCAGAATACTATGAAGATAGCGGCGCGATCGCCAAATTTTGGTAGTAGCGGTACTTTACCGACTCTGCGTTTTGGTAGTTCAGGTACTTCTGTGAGAATTTTGCAAAGGTTGTTAGTGGCTAATGGCTATGCTATTCGCGTTGATGGGGCTTTTGGTCCCCTGACTGAAACTGCTGTGAGAGCTTTCCAAAACCAACGCCGTGTGGGAGTAGATGGAGTAGTTGGCCCTGTGACTTGGCAACAATTAACCATATAGCCCACATTCCGCACCCTTAGCTGTCACACAGGGAAATTACGGAAACAAGAAAGAAAAATGAGGCTAAAAAATCACATATTAGCGAAAAAATAAATTGGCGAAAAAGAAAAACAACAAAAATGGCATCAAAACCCATTCTCAATAAGTAGCAACAAGAATGAACACCACCTAGAGGGAGAAACAGATACAGCACTTCCGTCTGTTATGAGGTACACTTAATTAAGATATAAATACTTTA
>NZ_CAWUOL010000154.1:0-6297 GCF_963923915.1 Nodularia chucula CCY0103
ACCATATTTTGGGTTATTTTTATCACCTCTTTCTTAACATTCAACACTTCTGATAAAAAAGGTATAAGTCCTATTATTTAGAAATAATCACAAAACGTCTGCTTGTTCTCCCCTGCTTGCTTTGTAATGACTGTTTGCAATCTTACTAATTAACCAGACTGGAGATTAATTATGAAATACTTACAAAAATTACTGCTGAGAGGGAATTTCTCAGTTAATCTAACAACAGCAGTTTATTCCGCAACACAATGACCGCAAGTAGTCCCACAATTTTAGCTTTAGACTTTGATGGAGTAATTTGCGATGGACTAATTGAATATTTTGAAGTCGCATGGCGCACATATTGTCAAATTTGGTCGCCTGTAGACAATACACCAGCAGATGACTTAGCTTTAAGATTTTATCACCTCAGACCTGTAATTGAAACAGGTTGGGAAATGCCAGTATTAATCAAAGCCTTAGTAGATAAGATTCCTGAAGAAAAAATTCTGCAAGATTGGGTCAATATTACGCCACAAATTTTATTAGACCATAATCTCCAATCCCAAAAAATTGCTGTAGCATTAGACAACTTACGGGATGAATGGATTAACACAGATTTAGATGGTTGGCTAAGTCTGCATAGATTTTATCCCGGAGTTGTGGAAAAAATTAAACTCACCATAGCTAGCGAGACAAAATTATATATTGTCACCACCAAAGAAGGGCGATTTGTGCAGCAATTATTACAAAGAGAAGGAGTGAATTTACCCCCAGCAGCGATTTTTGGTAAAGAAATCAAGCGCCCTAAATACGAAACTCTGCGAGAATTAATTCAGAAAGCTGAAAAAACACCAGTTAGTCTGTGGTTTGTAGAAGATAGACTGAAAACATTGCAGTTAGTCAAACAGCAAACAGACTTAAAAGATGTCAAACTTTTCTTAGCAGACTGGGGCTATAATACCCAAACAGAAAGAAAAGCCGCCCAAGAACATCCGCAAATTCAGCTATTAAATTTACCTCAGTTTACCAAACATTTCCCAGGTTGGCTGTAACTGCACCCATTTGATACTCCTCGCTCTAAAAGTGCGAGGTTTCAAACCTCATTTTTCCATAAAAACTATATTTTATGAATAAAATACCCAAAATTGACCGCCAACGGGAACATCAAGCCAACGAGCGGACTTTTTTAGCATGGTTAAGGACTTCTATATCATTAATTGGTTTTGGTTTTGCGATCGCGCGATTCGGTTTATTTATGCGACAATTGAATCTTGCCCTTACACAACAAGAATCTGTAGTTAATCCTATATTTAACTCAGAAAACTTAGGGGTTGTATTTGTAGTATTTGGCATAGTGGCGATCGCCCTAGCAGCATGGCGATACAATCAAGTATTCAGGGAAATTGAACGCGCTGATTATCGACCGCACCGTTTACCTATATGGATTATGACTGGAGTAGTAATAATTCTCGGTATTCTCAGCCTACCCTTACTCCTATTAAGAAATACAGTTTCTCCGTCTCCCTCCTCTACACCCAATCAACCACAATCGCGCCATCTGCGTTAAAGCCGGAAAATTGGCACTTGCTGAATCAGAATATGAAATGGCAAGATTATATTATTCAACTGTTAGGAATTATCAGGAAATATCAAAATTTATTTCTATGAATATTAGCCAATCTCAACCCTATCTTTCACCAGAAGAATATCTGGAAATTGAAAAATCTAGTCAGATTAAACATGAATATATCCAAGGACAGATTTATAGTATGGCAGGAGCAAGTGATGCTCATGTAACAATTACTGCTAACTTAGTCACCCTGCTGAGAAATCATATTCGCGGAACTGGGTGTCGTGTTTATGTTGCTGACATGAAAGTACGCATCGAATCTCTGAATATTTTTTACTATCCTGATATCATGGTGACTTGTGATCAACGAGATCCAAAATTTGATTATTTTAAACGTTACCCCAGCTTAATTATTGAAGTTCTATCACCCTCAACAGAAGCCTTAGACAGAGGTGATAAATTTAGTGACTATCAAGAAATAGAAACATTGCAAGAATATGTTGTAATCAGTCAAAATCGCCAGCGTGTTGATTGTTTTCGGCGTAACTTAGCAGGTAGATGGGAGCTTTACAGCTATAGAAAAAATCAAGAACTACAATTAAACAGCCTAAATTTTTCTTGTTCCCTCACCGATGTTTATGAAGATGTGTCCCTTCCCGAAAAATAAACCCTTAAAATACTATAAAAAACCCTCCGCGTACCTTTGCGCTAACCTTCGCGCACCTCTGCGTTAAAAAACTCCCAGACCTCCACCCCAAAAACCAGAAAAAAACACCTCAAACCCTTACCAATCAGAACTCATAAAACATGAGTACATAACTAATAATAAATAGATATAAAAATCACTCAGACATAAAATATAAAAACTGCCTACTAATTAATATATTTAATTTTATTGCAACCAAGGAACCGCTACAAACAAAAGCCAGGAAAAAATGAACAAAACCTTCGCAACCATTGACGGGAATGAAGCTGTAGCCCGTGTTGCTTACAAATTAAACGAAGTAATTGCCATATATCCTATCACCCCCTCCTCAGCAATGGGTGAATGGGCAGATACTTGGGCTGCTGCAAATCTTCCCAATCTGTGGAATACCATACCCAGTGTGGTGCAGATGCAAAGTGAAGGCGGCGCTGCTGCTGCGGTACATGGCGCATTACAAACCGGTTCCCTGAGTACCACATTCACGGCTTCCCAGGGGTTGTTGTTGATGATACCCAACCTCTACAAAATCGCTGGTGAACTGACTAGCGCCGTGGTTCATGTCTCCGCCCGTTCCTTGGCTACCCACGCCTTATCTATTTTCGGTGATCATAGTGATGTCATGGCAGCCCGTGCTACAGGGTTTGCGCTATTGTGTTCTGCTTCAGTGCAGGAAAGCCATGATTTTGCGTTAATTGCCCAAGCTGCGACCTTGGAAACTCGTGTATCATTTATGCATTTCTTTGATGGTTTTAGAACATCTCATGAAGTGCAGAAAATTAAGTTATTGTCAGATGAGCAATTGCGATCGCTAATTGACGAAAATCTGATTTTAGCTCATCGCAGCCGCGCCCTCACTCCAGACCGTCCCCTATTGCGGGGAACAGCCCAAAATCCTGATGTGTTCTTTCAAGCCCGTGAAGGTGCAAACCCTTACTACAAATCCACTCCCGCCATTGTCCAGCGCCTCATGGATGAGTTTGGAGAAGTCACAGGGAGACATTATCAAATTTATGAATATCACGGCGCGAGGGATGCGGAACGGGTAATTATTCTCATGGGTTCCGGGTGTGAAACTGTCCATGAAACAGTAGATTATCTCACTACCCAAGGGGAAAAGGTGGGTGTGGTGAAAGTGCGACTTTATCGCCCCTTTGATGTCGAAAAATTTATTGCAGTCTTACCTAAGAGTGTACAGGCGATCGCCGTCCTAGACCGCACCAAAGAACCAGGAAGCGCCGGCGAACCCTTATATTTAGATGTAGTCACTGCTCTTTATGAAGCTGGAAAAATAACTCCCAAAGTTATCGGTGGGCGTTATGGTCTTTCCTCCAAGGAATTTACCCCAGCAATGGTGAAGGGAATTTTCGATCATCTGTCCCAACCACAACCGCGAAATCACTTTACTATTGGTATTAACGACGATGTAAGTCATACATCTTTAAATTTTGACCCCAACTTTTCCACCGAAGCAAATAACGTTGTCCGCGCCATGTTTTATGGCTTAGGTTCCGACGGGACAGTAGGTGCTAATAAAAACTCCATTAAAATTATTGGGGAAGAAACCGAGAACTACGCCCAAGGTTACTTCGTTTACGACTCCAAAAAATCTGGGTCAATGACAGTTTCGCATTTGCGCTTCGGTCCCCAGCCCATTCGGTCAACTTATCTGATTGACAAAGCTAACTTTATTGGTTGTCATCACTGGGGATTTCTGGAACGCATAGATATTTTAAAAGATGCCATTTCTGGAGCAACTTTGCTGTTAAATAGTCCTCATGATGCGGATAGGGTCTGGGAATATTTACCCCAAAACGTACAGCAACAGATTATTGACAAACAACTAAAATTGTACGTCATTAATGCCAACAAAGTCGCCCGTGATAGTGGCATGGGTGGCAGAATTAACACCATTATGCAAGTATGCTTTTTTGCCTTAGCAGGTGTTTTACCCCAAGACGAAGCCATTAGCAAAATTAAAAAATCCATTGAAAAGACCTACGGTAAGAAAGGGACAGAAGTTGTCCAGAAGAACTTGCAAGCAGTAGATAACAGCCTGACTAACTTGCATAAAGTAGACATACCCCAATCTTCCCCCACTCCCCACTCCCCACTCCCCACTCCCCACCTCTTAGATAGTGCGCCGGAATTTGTGCGGGATGTTCTAGGTGAAATTATGGCATGGCATGGTGATGATTTACCCGTGAGTGCATTACCTGCTGATGGCACATTTCCCACAGGGACAGCTAAATGGGAAAAACGTAACGTCGCGGAAGAGATACCTGTATGGGAACCTGATGTCTGCGTTCAGTGTGGTAAGTGCGTCATGGTTTGTCCCCACTCTGCTATCCGGGCTAAGACTTATCAACCAGATGAGTTAATTAATGCGCCCAGTAGCTTTAAATCAATTGATGCTAAGGATAAGAGCTTTAGTAATCAAAAATTCACCATTCAACTCGCCCCAGAAGATTGTACAGGCTGCGCTATCTGTATAAATATTTGCCCAGCTAAAAGCAAGTCTGAACCATCCCAGAAAGCCATTAATATGGCGCAGCAGCTACCTTTGCGGGAACAAGAACGGCAAAACTGGGATTTCTTCCTAAATTTACCCAATCCTGACCGCAGACTGTTAAAAGTCAACCAAATTCGGCAACAACAACTGCAAGAACCTTTATTTGAATTTTCCGGTGCTTGTGCTGGTTGTGGTGAGACACCGTATTTAAAATTATTAACACAATTGTTTGGCGATCGCGCAGTCATTGCCAATGCTACCGGTTGTTCTTCCATTTACGGCGGGAACCTCCCCACCACCCCCTGGACAACCAACGCTGAAGGACGGGGACCCGCATGGTCAAATAGCTTATTTGAAGATAACGCCGAATTTGGGTTTGGCTATCGTTTATCGTTGGATAAACAAGCAGAATTTGCAGCAGAATTGTTACTGGGGACTGGGGAATGGGGACTGGGGACTGGGGAAATTTCTGATGAGTTGGTAAAATCTATCCTGACTGCTGAACAAAAATCTGAAGCTGACATCTGGGAACAACGGGAAAGAGTCGAATTACTCAAACAACAGTTAGATAAAATACTCAGTTCTAAACCCAATCTAAAATCCCAAATTCAAAACCTCAAATCCCTAGCTGATTATTTAGTCAGAAAAAGCGTCTGGCTTGTCGGTGGTGACGGCTGGGCGTATGATATTGACTTTGGCGGTATTGACCATGTAATAGCCAGTGGGCGCAACGTGAATATATTGGTCATGGACACAGAAGTCTATTCCAATACTGGCGGTCAATCATCCAAAGCCACACCGAAAGCAGCAGTAGCAAAATTCGCCGCCAGTGGTAAACCAGCACCCAAAAAAGATTTAGGTTTAATGGCGATGACCTACGGAAATGTTTACGTAGCCAGTGTAGCTTTAGGTGCAAAAGATGAACATACCCTGAAAGCGTTTTTAGAAGCCGAGGCGTTTGATGGACCATCATTGATTATTGCTTACAGCCATTGCATTGCCCACGGTATTAATATGACCACAGGTATGCAACATCAAAAATCCCTGGTAGAATCAGGACGTTGGTTGTTGTATCGCCATAATCCAGAGTTGCAAAATCAAGGTAAAAATCCGTTGCAATTGGATATGCGATCGCCTACACAATCAGTAGAACAATCAATGTATCAAGAAAATCGCTTCAAAATGTTGACTAAGAGTAAGCCAGAAGTTGCTAAACATCTCTTAGAACAAGCACAATCCGAAGTAGATGCACGTTGGGAAATGTATCAATATTTGGCACAAAAGTAATCTTTAATAATGGGTAATGGGTTCTTTACCTATTACCTATAATCATTCATAATTCTCCAACAATTGATAAAATACGATTGTGGGGAGAGGGATTAACCCAAAATTTAGCTGTATAGATTAAATCATCAAGGCCGGGCTTGACTAATGGAATTAATCCCTGACGTTTTGCCTCAATTAAAATACCTAAAATCCAGGGTCAGCGCATCTCAAACCCTGTTGACAAGAGGACTTGCCTAATCAGCA
>NZ_CAWUOL010000155.1:0-6202 GCF_963923915.1 Nodularia chucula CCY0103
CTTTGCTTTTGTTCTTTATTATACCTTATTGTTTATATTAAGGATATGTCTAATAAGCTTATATGATTTAGTTCCTGAAATGAGTAAATCTAAATTATATGGTACAAGAAGATTCCTTAAAGTTTAGTATTCAAGAAATTGGTGCAACTTCTCAGCATTTAAAAACTGTCATTAACTTAGGTAATGCTAATTCAGAAACCCTTGGCTTTTTACCCTATGGAGCTTTTGAAAGACTAGCGGACGAAGGTCGTATTATTGGTTTTATTGTTCCAGAATTAGGTTGTGTGGGATATCTGCTTTATGGTATTAGTCGTCGTAATTACAGAGTAAAACTTACCCATCTTTGTGTAGATAAAAATTGGCAAAAAAGAGGAATAGCCAAAAAATTACTCCAGTATTTAAAAAATAAAACTCAACATTTATACGGTATTCTTTTATCATGCCGTCGTGATTATAATTTAGATGGAATGTGGGCAGCACTTGGTTTTGTGGCTCCTCATGAAAGACCAGGAAAAAGCAAAGAAGGCAGTATTTTAACTGAGTGGTGGTTAGATTATGGTCATCATAGTTTACTCACTAATCTTGCCTATCAAGAAACTGAATCTAGATTATGTGTTGCTATTGATGCTAATATTTTATTTGATTTAGTAGATGATGAAAAGTTTGATGAGGAAGGAAAAGAGTCTAAAGTTCTAATTTCTGATTGGCTAGATTCAGAAATAAAATTATGTTTAACTGACGAAATTTTAAATGAAATTAACAGAAATCCAGACAGTAGAAAAAGAAAAAAATTACGTACAGCAAGAAGTCATTTTACAAACCTTCCTTCCACCCAAAAAGAATTTGATAAACTATGCCAAACTATACGTAGATTTTTTCCTGAAAAGATGACTCCTAGTGATGAATCAGATTTACGTCAAATCGCTAGAGTTATTAGCTCTCAAATTAATACTCCTTACTTTGTTACTAGAGATAAACGTTTATTAGGTATTGAAGAAGAGATTTATCAAGAATTTAATTTGACCATTATTCATCCCATTGATCTAATTATTAAATTAGATCAATTACGTAGAGAAAATGAATATCAACCAGAGCTTTTAGGTGGAACTAATATCAAAGAAAAGCGCATTCAGAGTAAAGAGATAGATTCAATAATTGACCTCTTTTTATGTTATTCTCAGGGTGAAAAAAAAACCAGACTTTAGAAAAAATATTCGCAGTTTAGTTTCAAATACTAAACAAGTTAAAGGTTTTACAGTTAGTCAAAATGAAGAATTTATAGCTCTGATAATCTATGATAGATCAGAAGATAGAGAGTTAAATATTCCGGTTTTTCGATTCAGAAATACTAAAATTACTCCTACTCTTTTACGACGGTGTATTTTTGAATGTTTCTCAACTGCTGCTAGTGAAAATAGAGAATTCACCAGAATTACTGAAATATACTTGGATGATACAACCGTTAAAGCACTGTCTGAAGATGGTTTTTTAAAGACTAAATCTGGATGGTTAAGAGCTAATTTAGCTATTTCAGAAAATGCAGTAGATATTTCTTCGTATATTACTAACTTGTGTAAACAATCACCCAAAGATTATGACAAATATCTTCCATTTGCAGAGATTTTATTAAATCAAGATTTACTTCAAAAACCAGAAATCATGGCAGATATTGAGAGAAGGCTTTATCCTGCCAAAATTACTGATGCTGAAATTCCTACTTATATTATTCCTATTAAATCACGTTGGGCTAAAGAATTATTTGATAAAGAATTAGCAGAAGAAGGAATATGGAGAGCTAAAGAACAATTAGCACTGAGACGTGAGGTTGTTTACTACTCTTCAAAACGAAAAATGAAATATCCAGGAAGAATTTTATGGTATGTTACTCCATCTCCTGACGATAAAAATAGTTCTGCTATTCTAGGAGCTATTAGAGCTTGTTCTAGACTAGATGAAGTAACAATTGGTAAACCCAAAGATTTATATAAAAAATTTAGAAGATTAGGCATTTACAGTTTTCAAGATGTTTTAAAAGCTGCTAATAACGATTTAGACAAGGAAATAAAAGCTGTTAAATTTAGTGATACTGAATCATTTGAAAATCCTATAAAATTTGCAGAAATAAAAATAATACTAAATCGATCTATTCAACTTCAAAGTTCTATAGAAATTTCTCCAGAAGAATTTAAAATGTTATATAATAGAGGAAATTCAATGCCTATATAAAATAAAAATGAGTCTCATGTCTCCAAATGTACTTTTAATATCTATTCACTATGAATACGCTAATATGATATTTGACGGGAATAAACAAGTTGAGTTTAGGCGTGTTAGACCTCGACATCTAAGTGAAGGTGATCTAATTCTTGTTTATGCAACATCTCCTGAAAAAGCATTGTTGGGAGTGCTTGAAGTAGAAAAAGTTGTGGAAATGTCTCCTAATAAGCTTTGGAATATTGTTAAAGATAAAGCTGGTATTAACCAAGAAACCTTTCAAAAATACTACAAAAATTCACAAATTGCTTTTGCTATTTTCTTTAAAAACCCGTTCAGTTTTGATTCACCCATTACAATTGAAAAACTAAGAGAAGAGTGGAAAGATTTTCGACCACCACAGTGTTATCATTATTTAAAAGATAGAGAGATAAATTTTATCAAATCAATGACAAAATATGATATTCTAGCATTATCTAATAAGTGTAGAGGTTATCAAACTGAACTATTGCCTCAAGTTTAAAAGATAAATATAATATTTTTATATATTACTTTTTGTTTGATTGTTTGAGTTTAAAGCTATTATACTTAAGATGTAAACTTGAAACTCGTATCCCTTAAATAGTATGAGTGAAACCCTGGCTGATATTGCTATACCACCGCAGTTTCCTGATCATACTCAACTACCAGAGTTTGATGGTACGTTTGTGAAAAACTTTCAAGAACATCCCCAAAGCATAATTATCACAGACTCAATAATTCAAACTTTACAAAAGTTACATCCAGATGGACAATTTTGTATAGGTGAAGATTGTGGTATTTATTGGCGCGAAACAGAACCACCAGAAAAAGGTACAGTAGCACCAGATTGGTTTTATGTCCCTGATGTCCCACCCAGATTAGAAGGTAAAATTCGCCGTTCTTATGTATTATGGCGGGAATATATTCCCCCATTAATTGCCATAGAATTAGCCAGTGGTAATGGTGATGAAGAACAAGACATAACACCTCTACCTTTAGCTGGTAATCGTGAAGGTGTAAAACCTGGGAAATTTTGGGTATATGAAAGAGTTATACGCATTCCCTACTATGCTATTTATGAAGTTAATAATGAGAAATTAGAAGTTTATCACTTGGTAGATTTTTCTTACCAAAAAATACAGCCCAACGAGCGCGGACATTATCCCATTCCCCCTTTAGGTGTAGAATTAGGACTATGGCAAGGAAGTTATTTAAATAATCCTGAGCAACTTTGGATACGCTGGTGGGATTTAGATGGTAATTTATTATTAGTCGGTAAAGAAGAAGCCCAATTACAAAGATTAAGAGCTAAACAAGCAGAACACAAAGCAGCACCATTGTAAGAAATGGGTATTGATCCAGATACAATAGATTAAGAAATTTTTCGCGTAAATTAATAAATATGCAAATGGTTATTTTGTCAAGGGGTTTGCAGGTTAATTGGGTGAGTTTTATTGCTGATTTCCTGTTAGTGGGGATGGTTTTTGGCCCCCCTATTGCTCCTTTTCTGGCTGCGTCTGATATGTCTTTGCTGGGTAGGATTGCGGACATTATCTATTTCATGGGTAATCATGTTTGTCCGCAACCTAGTATGGGTTTGGATTTAGCACCCCCGTTTATTATGGCTGTGTGTATGCGTTGCTATGGTACTGTTACGGGGTTGCTAGTTACTCGTTTGTTGTATGGGGTAACTGGTGGTAAGGGTTTTTACTGGTTAAGTCAATATGGCTGGAATGGTGCGGCTTTGGCTAGTGTGCTGATGATGGCTTATCCTTTGGAATTGGCTGCACAGGTTTTTGGTTTATGGAATTTTAATAATTATTTGGTGACACCTTTTGGGTTGATGACAGGTTTGGCTTGGGGTTTATTTACTATGCCAATTTTTCATGAGTCCCAGCAGCATCAAGCCGTCCGGAATTAATTGAAACTTTTGTATTTTTGTGTTTTTTTTATTCACTCAAATTAAGCGTAATTACTGGTACGGGTTATATCATTTTCTGAGTATACTAATGTAATAATACATTTGTATTATCAGGCTTGTAGCTAATGACTCAGAAGGCTATACCAAATGATTAATACCAGTTACGACTTTGACCAAGCTATTCTACCCACGGGTTCTTCATTAAAAACAAATATTTTGCTCCGTTTTCGGGCTGATATTGCAGAATCTCCCCGACGTAATCTGAATCTTTCTTTGGTAATTGACCGCTCTGGTTCTATGGCGGGTGGTGCTTTGCATCACGCACTCAAAGCGGCTGAGTCTGTGGTAGATCAACTGCAATCGAATGATATTCTCTCAGTGGTGGTTTATGATGACGAAATCGATACAGTTATCCCACACCAGCCAGTAATTGATAAGTCTGCACTGAAACAATCTATCCGCAAAGTCAGAGCGGGTGGTATTACTAATTTATCTGGGGGTTGGCTCAAAGGTTGCGAATATGTCAAAGCCCAACTTGACCCGCAGAAAATTAACCGTGTGCTTTTACTTACCGATGGTCACGCCAATATGGGCATTATCGACCCCCAGGTACTGACCGCGACATCGGCGAAAAAAGCTGAGGAAGGGATCACAACCACCACTTTAGGCTTTGCTCAAGGTTTTAATGAGGATTTATTAATTGGTATGGCCAGAGCCGCCAATGGTAATTTCTACTTTATTCAAAGCATTGATGAAGCTACGGAAGTATTCGGTATTGAGTTAGACAGTCTCCGAGCCGTAGTAGGTCAAAACCTCACAGTCACTCTGGAATTAGCTGATGGTGTCAAGCTGGTAGATACTTTGAGTTTGGCGACAATTAGTCAAAATGATACTGGTCAAGCAGTGATTAGTTTGGGCGAACTTTATGAAGGGGAAGATAAACTTTTAGGGTTGAGTCTGGATATATCCTCAGCACCAGTGGGTGAGTTACCTGTAATGAAGCTGCATTACAGCGCTGATGTTGTCCAAGATAATTTAATTCAAAGTGTTTCCGGTACAGCCGATGTCTTCGCTAAAGTTGGTACTGTGGAACAAGCAGCAGCTGCGGCTTCCAGTCATGTAATTCTGGAACTCAGTCGCCTAACCATTGCTAAAGCCAAAGAAATCGCCCTTGATTTAGCCGAACATGGTAAACATGAAGAAGCTGAACAAACCCTGCGGGTATTAATCAAAGACCTGCAAGATAAAGGGTTAAATGAGAATTTTGAAATTGCGGAAGAAATCGAACAATTAGAGTATTTTGCAGGTCGCATCGCTCAAAAAGCCTTGGGTAATGCGGGACGTAAAGAACTGCGAGATCAAAGTTACCAGACAATGACGCGGAATCGCAGCGATTTGGCGGGTCGTGGTGTCACTGCTGGTGATGAAGTCTATGCAATACCGGTTGTGAATGAAGTCGGTGACGGTGTGGAACTGCACTGTGTTCGGGAAGGCGGTAAATTGCGGGTTAAAGTTGTTTCTGAGGGTCACGATACCAGCAAGAATGTCCAGTTTCCGCGAGCAATTCGGGCTGAGGGCGCACGTTATATTGTAGAAACATTGGAACTTTCTAATGATGGTTCTTTTTACCGTGTCCAGGGAGACATTACCCGTTTTGCTCAACCCGGTGTAGCAGATATCTTTGTTAACCGCCAGACTACGCAAAGAGTTAGCACAGGTAAAGCCGCTAAAGGTCCCGCCAGTGCTGCTGACTTGGAAACAACTGACACTATAGAGAATCAGGTGTTAGTGCAGTGTGTCAAAGATGGTGGTAAGCTCAGGGCTAGGGTAGTTTCTGATGGTTATGAACCCGATTGGAATATGCGCTTTCCTCGTTCGGTCAGAGAGGAAGGTATGCTTTATGTGGTTGATGAAGTGAAAACAGCCCCTGATGGTAAGTCTTATATTGCTTGTGGGGAAATTAAGCGTTTTGTACAAACTACTATGAATAATTAGGGTTTGCTGAAAAAGTCGAGAAAAAGTTGAGGAGAATTGAGTAGGTAATCA
>NZ_CAWUOL010000156.1:0-5709 GCF_963923915.1 Nodularia chucula CCY0103
TTCAGTTTCTGCTTCCGTTGTGGGTGAAACTTCGGGAAGAGAATTAGTTTCTGTTGTGGGGTTATTTGTGGCTGGTATTGTTCTTGTCAAAGCCACACCCAAAGTTAGAGGTCCTGGGATGTCTGTGTCTGGGTCAAACTCTAATCTTTCACTTTTGAGGTCACTTTCTGCCCAACTCTGAGGATAAGGTTGGGTTAGCAGTAGGGAAATAGCTTCAATACCAGGGACGGGATTAATTTCTAAATGTCTGGCTAATCGATAAAAAGAAATACCGTTCCTAAACTGTTGTGTAATGGGGTGTTCTCCATAATTGGTGACAATGGGAACAGCAGGGCCAAGTCCTACACCTGTACCGGAAACATCCACTACTAAGCGATTATCTAAAATTACACCCCACTCTTGTAACAAGCCATCAAGATTAGTTTCTGTATTGGGGTCAATCATGAATAGTGCATTACCACCACTATTGAGATAATTTTGTAAGGCTTTGACTTCGTTATCAAATAATTCTCTTTGGGGACCGGCGACTACAACTAAAGCTGCGTCTTCTGGAACTTCAGATTTTTCTACTAAGTTCAGTGGTAATGTTACATAATTTCTATCATTTAATCCTTGAATAGCTTGTGCAATTCCTTCTTGACCGGATATCATTGCTTGTTCGCCATGACCTTGCAAAAAGTAAACTGGAATTGTGGTGGTATTGGTAATTTGTTGTAGGCGATTTGTTAATCTAACTTCTGACAAACGTTGATTGACATTTAAGGTTTCCACTAATTGGCGATTGTCTCCAGATTCTAAATAAACTTCGCCATAGTTTTTGACTCCAAATTTGTTTGCTAGGGTGGGTTGAGATTGGGGGTCAATATATTCAAACTGAAAATTAGAAGTTTGTCGCCGATAATTTTCTAATAGTTCCCTATCTTGTGGATTTCTATTAACATCAAATATCCAGACTTTCACTGGTTGGGGTAAGTTATTTAATAATTCTTTTGATTGGGGGGCTAGGGTAAATAACTGGGTTTCTGTTAAGTCTTGGCGGAAGTTGTAGCGAGTCCCTAAAAAGTTAATTAAGCCTAAAATTACTAAGACGGCGACAGTTGCAACTAAGGCGTTAGTGCTGGCTTGAGTTGAACGGCTATTCCACCATTTATGTTGCTGGCTTTGCAAGATTATCCATAACCCAATAATCAGAGTACCGGCGATGAGGAAGATGAGCGGAATGATTCCCCAGTTTCCGGAAACTAACCCTGATGTTAAGCCGACAGCTACTAAAAAGGGACCTAGCCAAAATAAATATTTTCCCAGTTTGTTTTTTTTGATAGTCTTCATGTGATTAGTCATTGGTCATTGGTCATTGGTCAACAGTCAATTAATTACTAATTACCGACGTTGAAAACGCAGGGCATCAATTGACTGGGCTGTGAGAAAGATACCTAAAACAATGTAACTGGTAAATAAAATTATGGCGCTGGTGTCAAAAATTCCTTGGATGAGGGTGTTGTAATGTTTTAATAATGAGAAATGACCTACTATTTCTCCCACTGAACCGCCGATGCTTTTGGCAATTACATCCACAAATAATAACAATAGAACCAGGGCAAAGGTGAGGACAGCAGATAAAATTGTGCTGTCTGTGAGGGAGGAAATAAACATTCCTAATGATAAGATGGCTGCTGCTAACAAGATTAAGCCCAAATGCCCTACTAAGGGAATAGTTAGGGACATGGGAGGATTTGAGGCACTGATGGCGATCGCCTGAAATACAAACAATGGCACAATCATGGTGGTAAAAAATGTCAGTACCCCTAATAATTTACCTACAGCTACCGCCCAGTTAGTCACAGGTGAGGTGGCTAATAATTCCAAAGTGCCGCGCTTGCGTTCTTCCGCATACAATCCCATTGAGAGAATTGGTAAAATAAATAACAATAACCAACCAATTCTATCCAAGAATGCCCTGACAAATTCATAGGGGACATCTATGGGCGGTGTTGGTGCGCCTAGTTGTTCTCCTTGTAAATCTATTTGGATGACTGCGGAGATAATACCATCTGGCCCTAGCAAAATTGTGACAAAGAATAACCCACCTATTAGCCAAAATACACTAGCGATCGCATAAGCTAAGGGCGAGATAAAATAACTCTGTAACTCTCGGCGATAAATGGCAATAATATTGCTCAGAACTATACCCATTTATGCTGCTTCTCCTTCGGTGGTTTCTGAATCTGCAACGACATCTAGATTTTTTTCTTCTGTAGTCAGTTGCAAAAATACATCTTCTAGGGTAGCGCTGACACGGCGCATTTCATGTAATCCAAAGCCGGAATTAAGTAACATTGCAGCTATATCCGTTCCCGGTTCAATTCCTGGTTTTGATATTACCCGCAAGTGGGCGCGGTTTT
This sequence comes from Nodularia chucula CCY0103, assembly GCF_963923915.1. Classification (NCBI taxonomy): domain Bacteria; kingdom Bacillati; phylum Cyanobacteriota; class Cyanophyceae; order Nostocales; family Nodulariaceae; genus Nodularia; species Nodularia chucula. The sequence goes on from NZ_CAWUOL010000156.1 coordinate 2,403, forward strand.
CTCTGGGTGGGTGATTACTAAAAACAGATTCTACCAGACTGACACCAGGGACATTTTGCAAAACTTGTTTGGCTAAACTACTATTTCCCTCAATTTCTAATTCATATCCTGCACCACCTGCCAACTGTGTCATCAGGTTTTCTGGTGTATTAGTTGCTACTAATTTTCCTTTATTAATAATAGCTACCCGGCTACAAGTCATACTCACCTCTGGCAAAATGTGGGTAGACAAAATAATCGTATGAGTCCCAGCGAGGCTTTTAATTAAATTGCGAACCTCAATAATTTGCCGGGGATCAAGTCCTACTGTGGGTTCATCTAAAATAATCGCCGGGGGATCATGAACAATGGCTTGAGCAATGCCGACTCTTTGACGATATCCTTTGGATAGTTTGCGAATAATGACTTTGCGCTTATCTTCCAAGTTGCAGCGTTTGATAGCGGCTGTCACCTTTTCGGTGCGATCGCCTGCGGAAATACCCTTAATTCGGGCTACAAAATGTAAAAACCCTTCCACCGTCATTTCTGGATATAAAGGCGGTGTCTCAGGCAAATAACCAATGCGCTGGCGGACTGCGAGGGAATCATCATTAACATCAAAACCAGCAATTCTGGCTTTCCCCTCTGTAGCTGGGAGATAACCGGTTAAAATCCGCATGGTTGTAGTTTTACCAGCACCATTCGGCCCCAAAAACCCTAAAATTTCCCCAGGTTCGACGCTAAAGGTGACATCATTAATAGCTGGGGTGGAACCGTAGGTTTTACTGAGATGTTCTACTTCAATCATCTTCTCTTTGTTAGGCGATCGCTCAGATATACAATACCCAATCATCTTAGATCATGTAGGGATTAGGACTGGGATAAAGTGCTGGGATTTCTGGCATGACTAAAAATCAGCAAATTCGCTAAAATATGTGAGTAGTCGTAGAGTTTACGGAAGAACCCCTCCCAGCGCGTTGTAATACTTTGGCTCAAAGTAGCCATCACTAATTTACTCTTACAAACCAATGATGGTATATTTAATACAATAAAACATTAAAATCTAAGTATTAACTAATGTTGAATAATCCGCAGCCACAGGGAAAATATGATGCAGTGCTTAGTGGCGAAAATCAATCTTCAGAATGGTCAGATGTTTTGGGTAGTATTGAAGATGTCAAATTACAGATGAATCATCCTGACCAACAGACAAGAATAGCAGAAATTTCACAGGCTTTGAATTATGTAGAATCAATTTTAGATTTGGTAATTCAAGCTTTAAATGATGAATCTATAGAAGTACGAGATGCGGCTTATTCTTTATTAAACACTCGTATAGAAAAAAGAGTGAAACAAGCATTGAAAATATTTGAAGACAAACAACTAAAATCAGCCGTAGGAATAAACTACAGGAAACTGCGTGGCTTACTGAAAGTAGGGATGTGGGACGAAGCTGATGAGGAAACAGCAAGGGTAATGTTAAGAGCTATGGATCGAGAAGAAGAAGGTAGATTAAGACAAGAAGATATTGATGATTTTCCCTGTGAAGACCTGCACACGATTGACCAATTGTGGATACAATACAGTGATGGTAAATTTGGTTTTTCTGAACAGAAAAGGATTTATCAAGGTTTTGGAGGAACGAAACAGTACGACGGAACAATCTGGGAGCAATTAATTGACGAGGTAGAATGGACAGACGAAGGAATATCTTACTACAGATATTTGTACCACAGAGATAGAATTTTTAATAAGAAAGCCCCGCAAGGACACCTCCCCTGCTATTGGTGGTATAACGCGGGTATGTGTCGCAAGTTGTTGTGTGTGTCTCTTCTCTCACGTCGAGACTTTTAAAATATAAAATTACAGACCAAGGGCTTTGTCTTACTCAAAAAACGCTCTTGTGGTGGCTTATGACAAAGTTATAGAATTTAAATCAGACTAATATGAAACTTGGTTCCAGCGAGGTTTGTTTCTAGGTGATTTAGTATGATATGAAGAAGAAATCGCATCCTACGACAAAGCTTTAGAATTGGAGCCAGATGACGAAGAAACTGCCAAAAACAGGGCTATGGCGATGGATAATTTATCTCAATACTTAAAGAAGCATTGCTAAAAGTTATGCTCCGCTAGCAATATATTATACAGGATTTGCGAAATCTTGAGAGTGCGATCGCACCTATTAGACTAGCTTCACTGACCAAACACAAGTCTTTGAGGTACAGAGGATTGATTTTTGCAGCGTTAACCTATATATTGCTTCCCATCTTTCGCCGCTAAATTTCTGCTGCTTACCAATGCAGTGCGATTCACTATGTCCAATCAACGCAAAATTAAAAGTATCTACACCGATGGCGCTTGTACTGGGAACCCTGGCCCTGGGGGTTGGGGTGTTGTCGCTTATTTCAGTGATGGCAAAGTTCAAGAAATGGGTGATGCTGCCAGTCATACCACTAATAATAAAATGGAAATGCAAGCGGCGATCGCAGCTTTAAATTTCTTTCACGCATCAGGACAAGCTGAACCCATCACCCTCTACACCGATAGCGAATACCTGATTAACTGCGTCACCAAGTGGTTACCAGGATGGAAAAAAAGAGGCTGGAAAAAAGCAGACGGTAAACCAGTCCAGAACCAAGACCTGTTAGAAATTCTCGATCAACTCAATACTCGCCAAGTAAATTGGCAACACGTCCGGGGACATTCTGGTAACATAGGTAACGAGCGTTGTGATGCGATCGCTCGCTCATTCGCTAGCGGTCAAATCCCTTCTCTACAAGAATTATCCGCCACTGAATCCTACAAGTCTTTACATTCTCTAAGTGAAGCAAATGTAGAACAAGTAGCAGATTATGCATCTAATTCTAAAATATTTAACAAAAGTACACAAGATGACGGTACTTTTATATCAGATATAAACATCATGGAAACATCCACCGCACAAACTGCGGCCGTAAATGAAGAAAAATTATCTACAACCAGGGTAAAGCAACTGAAAAACTTGCTGGAAACTCTGCGTATAGCTGATGAAATTTCGGAAAAAGGCTACTTAATTACAAGTTCAGAACTAGCAGACTTGATGGATGTCCACGCCAGCGCTGTCACTAGTAGAGGAGACGAATGGCGCTGGCGGAACTGGATTGTCTCACGGGTAAGACGGGAAGGAAATCAAATTCTCTGGGAACTAGAAAGAGGCGATCGCCTAGAAAACGAAGACGATTCGTAATTCGTAACTCCACTAAATTTACCTCTTACTCCCCTCCTCGCTTGCGGGGCTACGGTGTACACACAAGTAGGCCTAGAGCGAGTTTCCAACCAAAAAAGGTGG
>NZ_CAWUOL010000157.1:0-5321 GCF_963923915.1 Nodularia chucula CCY0103
TGATTACCTACTCAATTCTCCTCAACTTTTTCTCGACTTTTTCAGCAAACCCTAAGTAAGCGCGAAGCTTTCATCAGACTGAAAGCCTTACTCAGTATACTTTTTTCTTATATAGACAAAGGCGATTGCGCGGAGCGCAGTGCCAGAGGCAATCGCGTTGAATTTATTACAAAAAATTTACATGGTGATAAATTTTGCGCGTATCTTGTCTTTACCCCAATATGTAATTATCTGTTGTGACCTGCAATTATACTTAACGGGTGACAAGAAGGCTCAATACCTTCTTAACGTGAGTCTCCAACGGAGGCTCACGTTAAACCAAAAATTAAGATTTGAAAATGTAACCAGAATAACTACGTTTCTTACCTTGAGAAACCAATAAACCGCCTGCGCCTACCATTAACAAAGCAACCAAACCACTAGGTTCAGGAGTAGTAACCAAGTCTGGAACATTTGCGATTATGGGAGTTTGGGTAACATCTACGATACCAGGACCAGTGAAAGTAAAACCTGTGATAAAAGCAAGGGGATCTGTAGGATCAAGGGCTTCTCCCGCATCGATGCCACTAATCGTGAGAAAATCAAATCCCAGGGGATTAATATCAATTAAATCAAACGTCACCCCGGCGGATAAATCAAAACTACCAAAACCAGGTAATTCCAGAACAAATTGATCATCTCCTTGGGGTAAAGGTTCAGGAATTAGAACGGAGGCAAAGTTCGCATCTCCTGTCACGGTGTAATCATAGCCCACCGCAATATCCGGGTCAAAGAAAATCGGACTTACAATTCCAAGACCATCAGGAATAATGTTTACTTGGGGAAACACAAAAGAAGGAGACCCTGGGGTGATGACTGGGAGAAGGGGATTCGCAGGGGTTGCACCGGGTATGGTTGAGCCAATAGCTCCAGTGGTAAAAGTGCCTGTAGTAGCCTTAAAAAAGCTAGTTTCTATCGGTAAGAAATCAACTTCATCGAAAGCGGAGTAAAAAACATTATAAAATAGATTAAAAGTATAGGTTGTGTCAGGGCTGAGGGTGTTACCACCTAAAACGACACCAGTGGTATCAGGAGATAAGCCAGAAACAACAAAACTATTGGAATTACCAAGTTGGGGTACGATTGAAAGAGAGATATTTGCGGTAATAGCTGGATTTTCTGGAGGAGAAAAGCTATCGAAATTAAAGACAAAAGGTTGACTGGGATCTAAGCTCTGTAAATTACTGAAGGTATTACTCGTAAGAGAAGGAATCTGTAAGGGAAAAAAGTTGCTGGGTGCATCTTTAACAGCTACAAAATCATCTCCTGTAGGAGTAGAGTAAATAGATTCATAGATTGCCCCATTGGGGAACGCTTGATTCATTTCTTCTTCTGTTAGGAAGAAAAAGCTTGCCCTAGCTTGTGGTTGTGTAGTAAAGGGATTACTTATGAATTGGTAATCAGTAATGGGAGAGAAGATACCATCCTCGATAAATCCAGACTCAGTTTCATAGAAATAGGTGGTGCTAACCCCATCTACATCCCCAATCTCACCGAATTGTAAGACTGAATCAAAAAAATAGCCATCAGCAATGGTGGGTTGGGCATTACTGTTTTGAGTAAATTGGGCTGTTTTTTGTAAGAAGGGAAAGGGAGAGGTAAATGCTTGACTCGGTAAAGCTGTAGCTCCCAATACAAGGGCTGATGTTGCCAATGTTGCACTCCAATCTTTTACCCAAGTCAATATATTTTTAGAGTACTGACGTACCCCCCCCATTTGGGAATGTCCTGCGGGATGGGAGGCTTGACTGTTATTTGAGAGAATTGACATTGTAGGTAGGCTCCTGATTAATTAAACTCAATTTTCACCCTAATATGCTAGTGATATTGCAATGAGGCAATATTGGTATCACTGTGATTGGTACTGTGAACTCTTTCAATCACGAACTGTTTGTCAATGGTGGATAAATAAAAGACACCGCTTTTGACAAAGACCGATATAAATTCTGAAGAGTTAACTTTGTTATCTTTCAGTATTTATATTTAGGTAGATAAAAATCGAGTTCATTTTTGTGTCCAACACTAAATAATTATACTGGATTAATCAGGAATATTATACTAACCAATAGAAAGAATATGTGAATTATTTGATGTATACACTCAAGACATTCATTAAATCAATGTATGGGAGAAGTTTTTACAGGTTTTTGTCTTTATTGAGTTCAGGTTGGATTAATTGAGCGATCGCGTCCCCAGTGGCAAAAATGCTGTAAATAAAGTATTTTGTTAACTTGATCACCTGCATCTTAAATCGTCGTTTCTTCGTGCAGTGACTATTAGGTTAGGACTTACGCACTGTAAAAACTTCTGATTTTATGCGTTAACGAAAATAGGTCATTTCAGGCTTTTAAGCATCACCGTGGTCGGGTAGCTGGATACCTAAGCCAGGTAGCAGGACTATATCGCTATAATCCCGCTACCCGACCACAGACTAGCCAATTTTGTTACATCCAAGCTCCTAAGTAATCTCTTCCAATCGTGGCTTAGACGGGGTAAAAGTAGCGAAGCTGTCACCAACCGCCACGTAATGCCTGAAAAACTTGTATAGAGAGCATTTCAGAAAAAAAGTTGAGGATATTGGTAGCTCATTGAAATTCTCGTAATCTTTGATTAACCTCATTGAGGTGGGGGTAAATGAGCAAGCACACAGATAGTTACGCTGTGCGATTCGTTCCTAGATTAACAAATAACCTAGGGTGAAAACGCCAAGGACAGAACCTTGAAGCGAGCGGGAGCAAATTCATGGGGTTAGTGCCATCTCAGTTCAAAAAAACGGTTGCTGACCCCATATATTCAAGCCTAACTCAGAACGAATTTCTCCATATTGCCGAATATGTTCAACTAACCGTTTAGTTTCACCACCAGCTAATTCTAGTTCCCTGAGATTACCCACTAAAACAAACAATTCCTTTGCTCTACTGACAGCAGTATTTAGTAAATTGGGTTTGCGGTTAAGGAACCAAAAACTATGCTCTTTCTGGCACTGGTAAGGAGAAAAGATGATAGCTGTTTTTTCTCCACCTTGAAAATTATGAACTGTACCAATATCATCCCAAGAAAAGTTTCGCCAACGGTTAGAAATTCGATACCTCAGCGCGTTGGCTTGCTGCGAAAACGGTGACATTACGCCAATTGTCTTAGAATTGTCATCCGAGCTAATAGAGTAGCCGTGCTGAAGCAAGGACGCAATTATAGTTTCTACAGCAGCGATTTCTTCTGGATTGGTGTTATGGGTGTGGCTTCCCTCAATGTGGTAAGCCAGCAAATGCTTAACTGTTGCTTCGCCGTTATCCTCTGAAAGGATTTGCAGACCCCCAGGATAGTTGGGACGGCAAAATTGGATAATGGGTGAGGTACAGCGATAGTGATTTCTCAGGACAATACCATTGCCTAAGTCCCCTTCTGTACCATTAGCACCAGCAGCGCCATGATAAGCGGTAGCTGTGTATTTGGCGGTGGGGGCATAGCGGTAGTAGTCTTCGTTCCCCATGCCCATTTCCAGAAAGGCAGTTTTGAAATATTGTTTGATGGTATCGTCGCAAAGATTAATGATTGGCTCAATTTGTTGGGGGTCGCCAGCCACTACTGCTCGTTGCGATCGCACCAGCAAAGGAAATAATTGATGTATAAGAGTTGTCCCTGCTTCATCCGCCAGTGCCAGCTTGACGCTATGGGGATGGAGAATTGGCAGCATATTACGTATTGATTGCAAACTGGAGCCAATCACGGGGAAAATTAAGCTCAAGTCACGGTAGATGGCATCATGATCTGTTTCTAACTTGAGCAATGCCTGTCCATCGCCCATCAATACGCTGCCATAAGTTTCTAATGCCCTGATAACGCTATCCTTGCGTCGGAGAGTTTCTTGCACCAGGAACGCCCAGGCGCGTTGAAATAGTTCTAGCTGCAATGAGTGATGGTCACGATAAAAACGACTGTAGAAATCCTCTTGAGGGTAACTATCGAGTTGTTTTTGGATTTGTTGATGTTCTGCTTGTTTTAACTCTAACTGCTGGTTTAAAGCTGTTAATTGGGTTTGAATTTCAGTGACTTTTTGGTGAAGACTCTGCCATTGCTTTTTGAAATCCAGTTTTTGGTTTACCTCTGTGTGGGCAGTGGTTAAACTCAAGCGGTCAAGGGGTATCTGAAAGGGATGCGCTGTTACCAAGGTGTTTAAAACAGCAGCATTGATTCGATTTGCCAGTCGCTTTAATATTCGTTGGTCGTTAGTAACGTTCAGCCAGTCTAAAGTGCGTTTGGTAATGGAGTCAGACTTTTTTGGTAGTTCTCTTTCTGCTTGGGATAATGCGAATTGTATTTGTTGGTAAGCATCAAGGGGAAAATTTGCGTAATCTGCCAAACTTGATAGCTGTTCAGTTTGGGCTTGTAATTCGGAAGACTTGGTAACAATCTCGTTATTGAGTGATTGGATTTCTTCATCCAGTTGAGATCGCTGTTCGGTATCGGTAACTTGTTGTATGGTATGAAAGCGGTCTTGCTCTATCAGTTGTTGAATTTCACTTTCAACTTGCAATAGTTGGAGTTTGGCTTGTGACCAAAACTCTTGATTAAATTCAGTATGACGTAACCAATCCTGGCTTGATTGCAGTTTGGGTAGGGTTTCTTTACGGATGATGCTTTGGTTGCCGCCAGGGAGATAAAACTGTTGAGTCGGAAAATTCTTTGTCAGTCGCTGTGGGAATTTTTGGATGGCGCTTTTGTTGGTGCAGGAAAAGAGGATTAAATTATTCTCATCCTCTTCACCGCGAACAAGTTGTAATGCCCGATTCACTACTTGCTGGGCTACGAGGTGCAGAAACACTTCGGTTTTTCCAGTTCCGGGAGGCCCACAAACAGCAGTAAGCCAGTTTTCTTGGGTGTGTTTGAGGACAGCCGCTTGATATTCATCAGGTGCGTGGTCGGGGAAGGCTGCCCAAAACATAACTTCATCAGGTCGCGCCCATTCCTTCCCATCCTCGGTATCAGGTAGGGGAGGAATGGGCGCTCTGGATGTGGGTTTTGGGGTGTAGGGTGTAGAGGAAAAACTTTGAGTCTGAGAATCTGCAAGTTGGGAATTAAGAGTCATGTTGGGGTTGCAATCCCCATCCTCTTCTCTCCCCACACCCGAAACCCTACCCCCTACACCCTGTTGATGTCTGGGTGATTGTGGCTTTCCCCAGAGGTACTGCATTGCGGGGGAAGTTTCAGTTTGCCATTCGCTCTGATAGTCAGTTTGTTGCAGTTGCTTGAGGATTTCTTGCAGGTCTTGCTTTATTTGGGCG
>NZ_CAWUOL010000158.1:0-5305 GCF_963923915.1 Nodularia chucula CCY0103
TTACCATATTTTGGGTTATTTTTATCACCTCTTTCTTAACATTCAACACTTCTGTTCAAAACATCTCCTAACTAACAGCATACTCTGTAAATTGCCTCATAAACGGAGACTGAAAACCTAAGACAATATCTTCCTTGGGAACCCCAGCCGCTACTAAATTAGCACCAATGTCATCCTCTGTACCATTCCATTGAAGCCAAATTTTCCCGCCTTTAATATCAATATGAATGATACAACTATGTACCCAATCTTGTCCTTCCCAGCCGACATGAACGATTTGATAATGGTCACGTTCGGTATCAAAAATTCTCTCTACTTCTATATTCCCGTAAGCTGGTTTTTGCTCACTGTATTCCTGTAATATTTGTTGCACAAGCTGACGATATCGAGTTAATTTATCCATTGGAAAATCACCTCTTTCTCTACATCATAAACAAGCATTTTGACATGATTTTCTGATACCATATCTTTAGGAAAATCTAGTTGAAAAAATGTTTTGTAAGTTGTCAAAGGTACTGCTAAATATAAAACACGATCCGGTTGTAACCTTCTCAATGCACCTCGATAATTAATAAACTGTCCTAATGCTGTATGAAATTCTGAAATAGCAGACGACTGTTGTAAAAAATTTTTCACTTCTACTGCAATTTTTTGTCCTTCCCGTTCTGCGGCAATCAGCTTTTCTGCACCTAAGTCAATAGAAAGACTAACTCCTCCCAGACTAATTGTCAGTGGGTCATTTGTAATTTGCCAACCGTCTTTATGTAAAGCTGTTTTGACAACTTGATGAAAAACGTCTTTAGCAGGCATACATATCCACAATTATATTGCTTATTTTGATTTACTGCATTCTTTATAACCTGGAAAAACGGATAAAAAAATAGAGGCGTTCTCTAGAACGCCTCTACATCGAAGGTTATTCTATGCCTTCAATGCGGTCTTCGACTTCTTGGTACAACTCGCGCAGACGATCTAAATTATCATCGCTAGTCTCCCAATAACCGCGACCATTCATTTCCAACAACGTGGAAACAATCTTGCGGAAAGAATGGGGGTTGAGATTCATCAACCGTTTCTGCATTTCTTCATCTTTGATAAAGGTTTCGTTCGTATCCTCATAAATCCAGTTATCCACAGCGCCGGCGGTGGCACTCCAACCTGTGGTGTTAACTAACCGTTTGGAAAGTTCGCGCACGCCTTCGTAACCGTGAGATAACATCCCCTCGTACCATTTCGGGTTTAACAACTTGGTACGCGCATCTAAACGCACGGTTTCCGTTAACGATCGCACCTGTGCATTGGCTGTGGTAGTGTCTGCAATGTATGATGCTGGTGTCTTACCGTCTTTACGCAGACTTGCTACTAATTTAGTAGGATCTGAGTCAAAGTAGTGGGAAACGTCCGTTAAGCTAATCTCCGAAGAGTCCAGATTTTGGAATGTAGCATCAGCAGTTTTCAAAGAAGTTTCAAACATCTGCCGTGACTCATCCATGACACCGGGGTTATCGGAGTTGAAGGAGAATGATTTCCGTTTCAGGTACATTTCCTGTAACTCAGCTTCACTATCCCAAGTGCTGTTTTCTACCGCCAAGTTGATGTTGGATGAGTAGGAACCAGAAGCGTTGGAGAAGACACGGGTTGCTGCTTGACGCAGATTAATTCCCATTTCCTCAGCTTGTTTCAAAGCGTGTTGGCGAACAAAGTTCATTTCTAAGGGTTCGTCGGCCTCAGCTGCCATTTTCACCCCTTGGTCTAAGAGGTTCATTTGGTTAATGAACAAGTCACGGAATACACCAGAACAGTTGATTACTACATCAATTCTGGGTCGTCCCAACTCTTCCAAAGGTATTAACTCTAACTTGTTCACCCGTCCCAAAGCATCAGGAACCGGACGCACACCAATCATCCACATGATTTGTGCCAGGGATTCACCGTAAGTTTTGATGTTATCGGTTCCCCAGAGGACACAGGCGATGGTTTCTGGCCATTTACCCTCATTTTCTGCCTTGTTCCGTTCCAAGAGCCGATCTACAACGATTTTGGCTGATTGGACTGCGGCGGCGGTGGGGATAGACTGAGGGTCGAGGGCGTGGATATTCTTACCTGTGGGCAGTACATCCGGGTTGCGAATGGGGTCTCCACCAGGGCCAGGGAGAATATATTCACCTTCTAAACCTTGGAGTAATGCGCCGAGTTCGTTATCTGCACAAACTTGTTTTAAGCAGAATTCCAAATACTCAAACACTGGTTTCAAGGCTTCGGGGTCAACTTTGGGATAGCCGGCTTTATGTAAAGCTTCTACCCAAGGTTCTTTTTTACCCATGTTGAAGAAGTTCAACCGGGAAACCAAAGAAACTCTGCCCTCTGCGTCGCTTTGCGCTTGTACCAGTGCGGCTACTGCTTCACGGGTGGCTAAGGTGATGTCTTGTAACAACTGGACATCTTCTAAAACGCCGAGGTCGCTGTTTTTGTAAATGTCGTCGATGTCACGCCCGATACTGCTGGCAATGATTCGGGGTAAGCTGAGAATTTCTTCTTCTTGACGATCTAAACTGCCAATGTTAACTAGGGTGGCTACTGCTTCTTCGGCTGTTGGTGGTTTACCAATGACGTGTAAGCCACAGGGTAACAACCTAGATTCAATTTCCATTAACTTGCGGTAGACGCTACCAACAATATGATCTCGCTCATCGGCGGTCATTTCTTTAGCATCGGTTTCTGGTAAGTTAATATCTTTATCCAGGTTGACGATGCGGCATTTATCCATGATCGTGTTGACGATGGGAATGCCGCGCCCACTGTCTTTTAAGGTTTGGTAAGAGGCTATTAGTTCGCTGAGTTCTTTCAAACCTTTGTATAACCCGGCATTTTCTGCGGGTGGTGTGAGGTAGGAAATTGTTTCAGCGTAACTGCGCCGCTTGGCAATTGTCGCTTCACTGGGGTTATTAGCTGCGTAGTAATACAGGTTAGGAATTGTGCCAATTAAGTTGTCTGGGTAACAGTCTCCTGACATTCCCATTTGCTTACCGGGCATAAATTCTAAGGAACCATGTGTACCAAAGTGCAGGACTGCATCTGCGCCCCAAATCCGTTCTAGGTAGGTGTAGTAGGCGGCAAATCCGTGGTGAGGGCTAGCGGAACGGGAGAACAATAACCGCATGGGGTCGCCTTCGTAACCAAAGGTGGGTTGTACGCCGATGAAGACGTTACCAAATTGTTTGCCGTAAATCAGTAGGTTCTGTCCATCGCTGTTGAGGTTTCCGGGAGGTGGTCCCCAGTTTTCTTCTAGGCGTTGGGAGTAGGGGGTGAGGGCTTCATACTCTGGGACTGACATCTTGTAGGCGATGTTCAGTTCTGGGCTGGCATACTGGGCCTGGGCATCGTGGATGACTTGTTCCATCAACGCTTGGGCGTTTTCGGGGATGTCTTGCACGTCGTAGCCGTTGTTTCTTAGCCCTTTTAATACTTCAAATATGGAACCGAATACGTCTAAGTAGGCGGCGGTTCCCACGTTGCCTTTATCTGGGGGGAAGCTGAAAACGGTGATGGCAACTTTTTTGTCGAGTTTGGGTTTGCGGCGCAGACTAGCCCATTTTAATGCTCTTTGCGCTACTGCCTCTACTCTATCTTGGAGGGCGTGTGCTTTTCCTGTAGCCCCATCTCTACCTGATAAAATTATCGGCTCAATGGCTCCATCTAATTCAGGAATAGCAATTTGCAAAGCTACTTGAATTGGATGTAAACCCAAGTCGCTATCCAGCCACTCTTCTGTGGTTTGGAAGACTAAGGGCAATGCCACCATATAAGGACGATTCAGGCGTTTGAGTGATTCAATGGCTTTGGGATGGTCTTGTCTGGCTGGGCCACCGACTAAGGCGAACCCAGTCAAGGAAATCACGGCATCGATGAGGGTTGTGTTGGTAGTTGGTTCATAAAAGTAAGCATCCACGGGTTTGGAAAAATCCAATCCCCCAGCAAATACAGGAATTACTTTGGCTCCCAGTGATTCCAATTCCTGGACAATGGCTACATAATGGGCATCATCACCTGTAACTAGGTGGGTGCGTTGTAATACTAAACCTACACAAGGAGCTAAGGGATCTTTAAGATCACTAGAAATATCCTTGCGGGCGGTGTACCAATTCAGGTATTCTTTTATATCCTCAAACATGGTAGTCGCCAAAGGATGCCAAATTCCCATATCAGGATAGACAACTGGCGCTTCATACTTAGCAGCAGCAAAGCTTTCTTTTTCCGCGCCTTTTAATACATATTTATCAGCCAGCATCAGCAGGAAGTTTTCCAGGTTTTCGGCTGAACCACCTAACCAATACTGAAAACTCAGCATGAAGTTACGCGCGTCTTGTGCTTTATCAATAGGGAGGAACTTAAGCACTTGGGGGAGAGTCCGCAGCAACTTCAGCATTCCATCTTGGAAACCAGCGCCAGATTTCTCTTTGCGCTTTTTCATGAAGTTGGCGATTACGCTCTTAGATTGCCCTAATTGCGCCAAAGAGAAGCTACCCATTTTATTGAGGCGCATTACTTCGGGCATGGAGGGAAAGACAACCGATACATCTAGATTATCACGATGGGGTTCAACCGCCGCAACTACTTTTTGTGCTAGGTCTTCAATAAAAATTAGAGAAGCAATGAATATATTAGCGCTGGCTATATCGCGCTTGAAGTCCTCATAATTGTCTGAGTTGCGTAGTTCTTCAATCAAGTAACCACTAATTTCAATGGCGACGCTGGGATGATTGGCGTTAATTTCCCGCACTGCTTGAGATAAGGAACTTTGATATTGGGACTCAAGGACAATGTAAACGACCTTGATTAACTTACGTCCCCGTAAATCGTCAGGTGCAATATGTCGAATTGTGGACTTGACCTGGGTGAACATTCAGATAGGCTCCTTTGAGGCGTGTTCTCATGAAGTTCATCATGGCTGATATGGCCGTTTGTAACTTCAATTATTTTCGGCAATAAGAGTTTTTTAGCAGAAAACTCGGATTCTGTGGGGGTTTTATTCTATATCTGACACAAAATGATATAGAAAACAACATAATTATTAGCAAATCTTAACAAAAAATGCGGATTCTCTCACCTGATTTTAAATTTTGTTTACATAGCTAAATAATTACTTGGTTATGAAATAACAAAAGACATTCAGTAAATTCAACATTTTATAGTTATATTTAACACTAAATACCTCAAGACTATGACAAAATAAAGCTATTAATTGGTAACTATAGGAATCCTATTTGAGTTTTGAACAAACTCCGTACATCTGAAGAGTGGCAAA